>CALUXV010000021.1 GCA_944324835.1 Candidatus Gastranaerophilales bacterium | reverse complement strand
GAACCACCGTTGTTTACGAAGTAAACAATTGGGGGGCGATTCCTTACTCAATATAATTTTTACCACTGCCGGAAGGGACTCTGCCGAGCAAACGATTAAGTATCGTTTGCGAGAGGGGAGAACCACCGTTGTTTACGAAGTAAACAATTGGGGGGCGATTCCTTACTCAATATAATTTTTACCACTGCCGGAAGGGGGAATCGAACCCCCGACCTACTGATTACGAATCAGTTGCGCTACCGACTGTGCCATTCCGGCATGTAAATTTATTATAACATTACAAAAATCCGGTAGCAAATTTATTTTTTACAAGAGTTCAATAAGTAAGCAGTATTTTTATAAAGGATTAAGTAAGTATGAGTTTAAATTTCACAGGTATCAACAACGTAAAAATTGGACGAAAAGAGTATACAGCATTAGGAACATATCAAAAATTAGATAAGACACTTGCTCGAGGAGAAAAGAATTTTACTGAAATAAAAATTTCAGCCAAATTAAATGATAATGAACAGGGTAAAGATTTAAGCGATTATATGACAAGAGTGCCTAAAAAATTTATTAATACAGAACACCCTGATACAATTGAATTACATGTTAAAAGATTTGATGTTCCGAATGAAAAAGTAAATCAATCATCATTTAAACTTAATGGACAAGATTTAATTTTAGATAGTGATAAAAAACTTCCGATTATGACATTTTTGGCACGTTTAACAAGACAAAGCAGCCAAAATCCGGAATTAAGCACAAATCAACAAAAATATTTAAAAATAGCAAACAAATCTATTCATAAAGAAACTGTTGATTATATTGAAACAAAATAATTACAAAGCTTTTAGTGCTGCTATTTTCATTGTTTGGGTATCAGGTTTTTTACCTGTCCAGATGTTTATTGCTTTTTCTGCTTGATAAATCAACATATCAAGACCTTCAACAGTCCTAAGGTCGAGTTTCTTTGCATATTGAAGCATTAATGTATCCATCGGATTGTAAACAATATCATATACTATAGAATCTGCAGCCATTGTTTTCAAAGCCCCGAATTCAACAGGTGACTCGTCCATTGCAAATCCACGCATTCCGATTGGAGTAGCATTGACAAGGATTTTATATTTAGAAAAATCTCTAGCATTTTGAATTTGGTGTGCCTCAAATTTTATTGAAGGAAATTTTGCCCTTAGATAATTCAAGGCCTGCTGCGAATTTATAACATTTCTTGTATAGAAATCTATTTCTTCTATCCCTTTTCTGATAAGTCCGACAGATGCAGCACGTGAAGCACCGCCTGTACCTAAAATAGCTGCAGATTTCCCTTTCAAATCAACATCTGAAGGAATTGCGGTCATAAATCCGTAAATATCAGTATTATAGCCTAAAAAGTTTTTATTTGAATCTATTTTAACGGTATTAACACATCCTGCAATATTAGCGTCATCGTCGATTTCATTAACAAATAATGAAATCGGAACTTTTAAAGGTATCGTAACATTAAACCCATCAAAATCATTACGTTTAAGAAATTTTATTCTATCAATCAAACTTTCCGGCGGAGTTTCAAGAACTTCGTAATCAGCATCAAGATTCATTGATTCAAACCCTGCTTTTTGGATAACAGCAGAAATTGAATGACCTAAAGGATAACCAATAATACCGAGTTTATACATCTTTCTTTTCCTCTGATTCCATTTTATATCCGCAGGAACGATTTGAACATTCAAGTTTTTCACCATTTTTGGTTGTTTTTTTGATAATCAGTGAACCGCACTGCGGGCAAACATCTCCTGTTGGCTCGTTCCAGAGAACAAAATCACAATCCGGATACTTATTACACCCGAAGAAAATCTTGCCGTATTTCGATTTTCTTTCAACAATCTGTCCTTTCCCGCATTTAGGACAAGTGACTCCTGTTGAGCGTACAAAACTTTTTCTGTTCTGACAAGACAGACATTCCAGATACTTACCGTATGGGCCTGTTTTGATAATCATATCACCGCCGCATTTTTCACATTTTTCTTCTGCCTTTTCAGGCTCTGTAGATTGCAGAGTTTCTCCATTCACACTCATAGGCAGAATAGTTTTACATTCAGGGTACCCTGAACATCCTAAAAATTGGTTCCCAAAACGGCTTGTTCTGATTAACATTTTTCTGCCGCAGTTAGGGCAAGTTACGTCACTTTCTATTTTAATACGGCCAGCATTTGCCATAACTTCGTTTACATTTTCCATAAACGGATTATAGAAATCATGCAAAACCTTTGTCCAAACAGCTTTTTTATCTGCAATTTTATCCAGTTTTTCTTCCATGCCGGCAGTAAAAGCGTAATCCATAATATCCGTAAACTGGTTTACCAGCTGTTTAGATACAGTTCTGCCAAGAAATGTCGGGACAAGAACTTTATCCTGTTTTTCCACGTACTTGCGGGTTTGAATTTTGGTAATAATAGATGCATAAGTAGACGGACGCCCTATACCGTATTCTTCCAGAGCTTTGACCAGTGATGCTTCACTGTATCTTGGCGGCGGCTGGGTGAAATGTTGTTTCGGAATAACTTCTTTGCAAGCCAGCTTATCATCCTGATTAAGGTCAGGAATTTTAGAAAGTTCTTCTTCATCATCCGCATCGTTATAAAGCTTTAAAAATCCGTCAAAAAGAATTTTGCTTGTTCCTGTTTTTAAAGTACAATCTCCTGCGGTAATTTCAACGGATTTATTTGCAACAACCGCATTAGCCATTTGAGATGCCATAAACTTATTCCAGATAAGTTTATAGAGTTTGTATTGCTCCGGTGTTAAGTATTTTTTAATACTGTCAGGTGTTCTTTCAGGATAAGACGGTCTGATAGCTTCGTGAGCATCTTGAACGTTTTTCTTTGCTTTTACATAATTATTAGGCGTTTCCGGATAATATTTTTCTCCGTAATTATTCAGGATAAAATCTTTTGCCATCTGTTGGGCATCGTCAGAGATTCTGACACTATCAGTTCTCATATAGGTAATCAAACCGACAGAACCTTCGCCGAGTTCTATACCTTCATAGAGTTTTTGTGCAATCTGCATTGTTTTAGAAACGCCGTAACCCAGTTTTGAACTTGCTTCTCTTTGTAGAGTAGAAGTAATAAAAGGTGCTGTCGGTTTACGTTTTGTTTCACGATTTGTTATTTTTGAAACAATATATTCACGGGAAGTATCTTCAAGATATTCTTTAATTTTTTGTGCTTGTTCTTCGTTTTCAATTTCTATTTTTTCATCTTCAAACTTAACAAGTTCAGCATCAAAAATTTTACCGTCTTTTTCTAATTGAACCGTTACAGACCAGTATTCAACCGGTACAAAAGCTTCTATTTCATCTTCTCTTTCACATATCATACGCAGAGCAACCGATTGAACACGACCGGCTGAAAGATGATAATTGCCTAATTGTTTCCAGAGAACCGGCGATAATTTATAACCTACAAGTTTGTCCAAAATTTGTCTTGTTTGCTGTGCCTTTACTCTGTCCATATCAATCTGGCGTGAATGGTCAACCGCATATTTTACAGCTTTTGGTGTAATTTCGTTAAATTCTATTCTAAAAATCTTATCATCAGGAACATCTAATATTTCCCGAACATGCCATGCAATTGCCTCCCCTTCACGGTCAGGGTCGGATGCAAGATATACTTTGTCAGATTTTTTAGCAAGTTCGTTTAATTTAGTAACAACTTTTTTCTTTTCCGGAATAACAATAAATGTAGGTTTAAAATCATCATTTACATCAAATCCTAATACGTTTTTCGGAAAATCTCTTACATGCCCGAAACTTGCTTCAATTTGATAGTTTGCTCCAAGAATTTTTTTTATTGTTTTAGATTTCGCAGGCGACTCAACAATAACAAGAATTTTACCGCCATCGCTTGATTTTTTGGTGGTTTTAGTTGTTTTCATTTTGATTTCGTTATTATCTTCTTGTTTTGTTTTTTTCGCCGCTGCAGGACTCATTTAATTCCTCGTATTATATTATGGAGTATCTATCACCAACTATTTGTTTTAGTTTGCCTTTAAGCTCTAACGTTGTTAACAGAACCAATAAATCATCTGTAGAGAGCTTAGTTTCATTTTGGATTTCATCAAAATTTTTTGGCTCTATATTTATTGTATAAAGAATTTTTTTCTCGTCAATGGTTAAATCATCCGATTCTTCAAAATTTTTATTTTCATTTATAATTTCCCAGCCAAGAGCATTCAATACATCATCCGATTCAGTCACCATTGTGGCACCTGTTTTTAGAAGTTTATATATTCCTTCCGTATTAGGATTGGTAATAAGTCCCGGAATACACATCAATTCCCGCCCTTGATCCAGTGTAATATTTGCAGTAATCAATGCTCCGCTTTTTATTGCAGCTTCAACAACAAGAGTTCCGTAAGACAATCCTGAAACAATTCTATTCCGCTGCGGGAACCGGAATTTTAAAGGTTCAAATGTCGGATAGTATTCAGTGACTATTGCTCCGTTACCGTCCATAATTCTTTCATACAAATTCTTATTTGATGTCGGATATACAAAATCAAATCCGCTTGCTATAACACCTATTGTTTTCAGGTTATTTTCGAGTGCCAGCTGGTGTGATACAGTATCAATACCTGTTGCAAGACCTGAAACAATACAAATATCCGTACCGCAAAATCCGTCTATTATTTTTTTCAGGCTCTCTTTGCCGTTAAAACTTGCACGGCGGGAACCAACCACCGCAAGTGTTTTATTCAAATTGCACGAAAACAAATCTCCTTTGTAATAAAGAACTGCCGGCGGATTGTCTATTTCTTTTAAGAGTTTCGGATATCTTTCATCATCAAAAGTGAGAATTTTTATATCACGTTTTTCAACTTTTTCAAAAATATCATCAAGGTTTAATTTGTTTCGAATATCAAGAAAATATTCCGTTTTTTTTATATTTAATCCTTCAATATCAGAAAGTTCCGATTTTGATGCATTATACGCTCGCTCAATATCTCCAAAATGTTCATAAAGTTGAATTATGAAACGGGAATCAAGCTGTTCTATTGAAGATAATCCTACCCAGTATTTTTTATTCATAATTTTGATTTTATTCTCTCAATTAATTTTTTAATATTTTCTTTTTCATCATCAGGGATATCCAAGTTCATATAATCTTCGAAATATTCAATTGCATCTTCAAAATCATTTCTCGCCATAAATAATATTCCAAGTTTTTTATAGGCAACTGCAAACTTTGTATTGACAGTAATCGCCTTCAAATAATTAGATATTGCTTTGTCAATCTCGTTATTGCCTTCATAAGATTGGGCAAGATAATAATATAAAAATTCGTTATCTTCTTTGTATTCAATTACATTTTCAAAATTGCTGATAGCATCTTCATAATCACCAAGTTCAAAATAAATCCGACCTAAATCATAATATGCATCGTAATTTTCAGGCTCTTTATCCAATACTTTTTCAAGTTCTGCGATTGCCATATCGTATCTTGAATCTTCCAGATACACACGTGCTAACATATGTGCCAGAACCATATTGTCTTCCATTTCATAAGTACCACGTTCTAAAGTACCGATAGCACTTCCCAAATCATTATTTTTGTAATACAAATCGGAAAGATTAATATAGGCTTGAGGGATTGCATTATTCAACTCAATAGATTTTTTATAAGCCTTTTCTGCCTGTTCAAAATCATTAAGTTTTGCATAACAAAGCCCCATGTTATTGTAAACTTCGGCATTTCCCTCATCGTGTTCCAGTATTGTGCTGAAAACATCTATTGCTTCTTTATATTTACCCTGTTTATAAAACTCTAATGCTGAATCTGTTTTTACGGTCATTATAAAAATCCTCCGTCTTTGCCGTCAGATGAATTGCCTAAATCTTTGATTATTGTTTTTACATTACCAACAGCTTCAAAGTTTTTAGGATCAACAATAATTTTAATTTTATCGGCATGTATTTCTTTTTCATTTTGGCGTATCATTGAACGTCCGGTCATGAATACCTCGTTTATTTTTTTTGTTACCTTATCAGGATAGCAGGTCATTTTAGGAGATTTTGCATAATAATCTTGATAATAAACTTGTACATTGCCTGAACCCATAAATACATTACTTTTTTTATCATATTGTTGATATCTTGCAGTTACTTTAAATTCAGAACCGTTATCTGTTACGGTTGATGACATTGTGTTGCCTATTGCCACCATTTCCTCCGTTGCAGCAGTATAAATAAAATGATCCGCTGTTGCGTGATTTTTGGTTTGATTAATTTTTGCATTTCCTATTAAATCAAGCCTTTGAACATTACCGTTTTTATCGGTTTTAACTTTTGCTGTATCAGAAAAAGCAGTCATATCACGATACTTAATAGAAACAGTCCCGCGTGCTGTCATTATATTGGTATTTGTATCATACTCTTGCTCATTAGCATTAATTATCGCAATAGGAGTTTTGCCTTCTGTCACAATCGTTTGGGTATTGCCTTCCGCTCTCAAGACTTTATTCAAAAGAGAAAACTTCATAATATTTGCTTTAACTTCTCGTTTTTTGTTGTTTTGTACTTGAAATGCATACGGTTGATCATGAAACGTTGCGGTATCAAGTTTGTTGTCTTTAGTAACAGATACATCAGCTCTATCACCAACAATTGTTATATCATCATAACGAACTTTTACATCACCTAAGAATTTTATCAAGCTGTCTTTTTCTGAATAAGTTTGTGTTTTAGATTCAATAATCAAATCAGAACCTATTGTCACAGCGCTTAGGAATAAAAATAACAACGATATTATTATTAAAAACTTTCTTTTCTTCATTATAACCCCTTCGATTGTTTTGAATCTTTTGATTCATATATTCTGGATATTGTATTTCCTTTGATTTTGAATACCGTAAAATTAGAATTTACTGTCAATTCATTTGCTGTCGCAATAAATGAATCTTGCTTGTTTATTTTAACATGACCATCTGCAATAATTGTTTTGGTATCACTGAAATATGTGACATGATCAGCAGTAACTGTTATATCATTTTCTAAAACAACATAAGTATTATCGTACAAATCAATATTACGTGTATCTTCGTTATAAGTCCCTTTTGAAGATTGAAAACTCATATTTACTTTATTATCTTTATAAAAATTTCCGATAACGTTATAAAGTATTGCTATTTTATGGTCGCTTGAATATTCGCCTGTTTCTCCAAATATTTCCCAAGACTTCTGCCCTTCTTTGGATTCGGTCAGAATCATACTTTTTACTTCAAGTTCTTGTTTATCAGTATCTCCTTTTAGGATATTACGGTTAAAATTATGAGTAATAACACCGGCACTTATAAATGCCCATAATAAGACAAAAGTAATTCCGACAAAGACCCAGAATAAAACTTTTTGTTTTTTCTGCATTCTTGAAAAATATCTTCTATCCAACTTTTTAAGAAAATTCTTAACCTTTTCCATAAAAAATATTTTAGCACAGGGAGAAATCAAATAAAAGTTTTTTGAAAAGCTATTTATTAAAAAAATATATATACAATAAACAAAATAATTTAACGGTAAAATTTTGTAATAGTAGTAGGTCAGACTGTCAGTCTAACAAAATTAATTTGTTGGGGTAAATGTATTTGGTTGAAATTATATTTGAAATTATGTTGCTATGTATAAAGTGGTAATGAATATTGCTAAGTTATTAGTAACCTACTACTATTTTATATCCTTAAAAATTCTTGAAAATCACAATGATGTTTATATATAATATCTAACTTTTGATGCATTATATCAATTAATACATTAATATCTCCGGGTTTCAGTTCATCATCATCCCATATACACTTATTTAATATACGTGATAATGTTAAAATAATAGATATTTCACTTCCAATATCAAGTATTTGTTCTGATATTTGAGAAATTTCAATACTTCTTGTCATATTTTCTCCTTTAATTAAGAAAAATTAAAATAATGTTTATACATGTCTATTAATTGATATATATAAACATTATTTTATAAATTATTGACAAATTTGTCAAGTAATAGACAATAAAATATAATATTTAATATGAATATGATGGTAAGAGAACAAATAAAGGTATTGCTGGCTAAAGAAAAACTCAAAATGAAAGATTTAGCAATACTATTACAAGAATCAACAGGTAAAATTTATTCTTTGGATTCAATATCACACAGATTGCAACGAGGTACATTTACTTATAATGAAGTAGTAACAGTTGCCGAACTTTTAGGCTATAATATTTCTTTTGTAAAAAAACAAACGAAATGAAGTAATACGTATAAGTAACTAATTACCAATCAACAGATAATTAATATGAATGCTAAAGTACAATTTTAATCTTCAAAACAGAGTTCTTGTACGCAGCACGGTCTTGGATTATTGGGCGCTCAGGGATAAAAAAATATGCATAATGAACAGAATGGTTTGACGGTGAGGTTTTGTAATAGTTAATAAAACTTGTAATCAAAAGTCAAACCGGACTTTTAACGTAACATATCTACACACGTAGTGCCAAAAAAAAAAGGGGGTTAATTAACCCCCAAAGTATCAACCAACAATTTCTTTTACATCGGCTGCCAAGTTCTTGGAATCAATCTTGATGCTTGGCCCCATTGTTGTTGTAACATATACAGACTTAACATAAGTACCTTTTGCTGATGACGGTTTAGCTTTAAGAATAGCTTCAGCCAATGTAGCAAAGTTTTTCTTTAAGTCGTCTGCATTGAATTGAATCTTACCAACAGGACAGTGAATCATACCTTGTTTATCGGCACGGAATTCAACT
Source organism: Candidatus Gastranaerophilales bacterium (assembly GCA_944324835.1). Classification (GTDB taxonomy): domain Bacteria; phylum Cyanobacteriota; class Vampirovibrionia; order Gastranaerophilales; family Gastranaerophilaceae; genus UMGS1585. Next base: position 21,507 of record CALUXV010000021.1, on the reverse strand, counting down.
TTACCTGCTTTTGCAGCTTTAACAGCTTGAGCTACATCTAAAGTAACTGTACCTGTTTTAGGGTTTGGCATTAATCCTTTAGGCCCTAAAACTCTACCGAGTTTACCTAACATACCCATACAATCAGGTGTTGCAATTAATGTATCAAACTCAAACCAGCCGCCTGAGATTTTATCAATGATATCTTCAGTACCTGCAAAATCAGCACCTGCTTCTTTTGCTTCAGTAACTTTAGCACCTTTTGCGATTACACAAACTCTGATTTCTTTACCCAAACCCGCAGGTAATACTACAGTTGAACGGATTTGTTGATCAGCGTGCTTAACATCAATACCTAATCTCATGTGGCATTCTACTGTTTCATTGAATTTAGAAATTTCTTTGGAAACTTCTTGTAATTTGTCTATTGCTGCAGAAATACTAGCCGGTTGTTCAAAACCTGCAAGTAATTCTTTAGTTTTTTGTTGTTTTTTTGTTAATTTTGCCATTTTATTTTTCCTTTCATGGTCATAGCGGACAATTATGTCCTTCCATTTTTAAGTCACTAAACTAATCTACTACTTTAACGCCCATTGATCTTGCTGAACCTTTAATCATTTTTACGGCAGCTTCTAAAGAAGTTGCGTTCAAATCGTCCATCTTAATCTTAGCGATTTCTTCTAATTGTGCTTGAGTAATTTCACCAACTACTTCTTTCTTTGTATTAGAAGCACCTTTAGATACGTTTAATGCTTTCTTGATTAATATAGTTGCAGGAGGTGATTTTGTCACGAATGAAAAACTTCTGTCTTCATAAACATCAATAACAACAGGGATAACGTATCCTGCTTGTGATTCTGTTTTAGCATTGAATTGCTTACAGAAATCCATGATGTTAACACCGTGTTGACCTAAAGCCGGACCAACCGGAGGTGACGGATTAGCCTTACCTGCTTGAATTTGCAGTTTAATTTTTCCTACTACTTTTTTTGCCATTTTTGTCTCCTTTCGTGGTAATAACGGGGGGCGGCCCCTTCCACATTGCTATTTATAAAAATTAAATCTTTTGAATTTGTTTGTATTCCAATTCAACCGGAGTTTCACGGCCGAATATTGAAACGTTTGCTCTTAATTTTGCCTTATCAGGATATACTTCTGTAATCTCTCCGATAAATTCAGCAAACGGCCCTGAAATAATTCTAACTTTATCACCAACCTTAACATCAAGTTCAATTTTTTGAGTTTGTGACGATGAGCGGTTAATAATCTTTTTGATTTCACTGTCTTTTGCAGGAATCGGTTTTTTAGCAGACCCGACAAATTTTGTAACACCCGCTGTATGTCTTACAACATACCAGCTGTCTTCATCCATTATCATTTCTACCAAAACATAACCAGGGAAAATCTTTTCGTCTTTTTCCTGTTTTTTCCCGCCTTTTATTTGGGTTACGGTTTTTTGCGGAACTTCAACTCTAAAAATCTTGTCTGACATATTCATATATTCAATACGTTTTTCAAGGTTACTCTTAACCTTGTTTTCGTATCCTGAGTATGTGTGAACAATATACCAGCGTTTTTCAGCTTTTTTTGCTTTCTTTTCAGGTTCGTTAGCAGTTGTTTCTTCTTCTACTGCTGTTTCTGCTTGTTCTAAGATATTTTCTTCGTTTTCAGCCATCTTTTCACCCTATCTGGTCGGAATTAATCCCAACACTGCTTTAAATATTATATCCAATAAATAAACTGACACAGTGAATGCAAAAACAATTATTATAACAAAAACGGTTTCTGCAATAACCTGACGTCTTTCCGGCCAGTTGATTTTTGACCATTCAAGACGGACTGCTTTTAAGTATGCAATTATGTTATTTACTGTATCGTTCATTTTGTTTCCTTTTATATAATTCGCGCCCTGAAGGACTTGAACCCTCGACATCCGGTTTTGGAGACCGACGTTCTACCAACTGAACTAAGGACGCTTATTTAATTATTAATGTTCTTCAACCTCTTGTTCAGTTGGTAGAACTATTGTACTAACGAAAAGCAAGCTTTTCTGGGCAACTGAACTAAGGACGCTTATAAAATGCGCTCTTGTTCAATTCATATAATGGTATAAACTTGATTCCAAAATCAACTACCCGATTGAACTAGAACGCATCGTTTAAACCTTATTTTGTTTCCTTATGTACAGTTTTTTTCTGACATTTCGGACAATATTTGTTTAATTCCATTCTTTCTTTGTTAGTTTTTTTGTTTTTTGTAGTTGTGTAGTTTCTTTCCTTGCATTCTTCACAAGCCAATACTACCATTTTATCGTTTTTACCTTTGATTCCCATTGTCTTTTTCCTTTTTGTTTGTTTTGTTTCCTATTTAAAAAAGAATGTGCTATTGTCACATTCTTTTTATTATCGGCTCTTAAATAGTATATTAAACATGTTTAAATTGCAAATAAAATGTTACCAAATCTTAAGCTATTACATGTTTTGAGAAAAATAAATACGTTATTATTAAATAGTTCCTGTTGAACCAAAACCTCCAACACCTCGTACTGTATCTGAAAGTTCTTCAACAACCTTAATTTCAGCCTGTTCCACATGCGCAATTACCATTTGCGCAATTCTTTCTCCAGGTTGTATTATGTAAGTTTCATTAGAAATATTTACAACCGGAACACAGAGTTCACCTCTATAATCTTCATCTATTGTTCCTACACAATTTATAAGAGTAATTCCGTGTTTTATTGATAATCCGGAACGAGGTCTCACTTGAGCTTCGTATCCGTGTTCAAGTTCTATTTTCAATCCTGTCGGTACAAGTGTTCGTTCTAATGGTTTTAAAATAATTGGTTCATCTATTGCGGCAGATAAATCCATGCCGGCAGCACCTTCTGTTTTGTATTCCGGAAGTACTTTGTTATGTTTTAATCTTTTTATTTTTAATACAGTCATATTTATCCTTTAACTTTATTATATATTTCTTTTAAAACGTATTTAACATGAGAATAAGTTAATCCACCCTGCATATAAACAGCATATGGCGCTCTCATTGGACCATCGGCGGAAAGTTCTATTGTAGACCCTTCTATAAATGTACCGCCTGCCATAATCAATTTATCTTCATATCCCGGAACATCATCCGGAATTGGAGTTACGTGTGAATTAATCGGTGATAACTGTTGAATAGTTCTGCAAAATGCCTCCAATGGTTCAGGTTTTCCAAATTCAATTGTTTGAATTAAATCTGTTCTGTGTTCGTTATATTTTGGTGTTGAAACATATCCGATATCTTCAAATACTTTTGCGGCAAGAACAGCCCCTTTAACTGCATCCGCAACTATAGACGGAGCCATAAAAAGACCTTGAAATATAAGTCTTAATTGGTTAAGCATCGCACCGCCTTCAGAACCAATACCGGGTGCTGTTAATCTCATAGCTGCCTGTTCTACATATTTTTCTTTTCCTGCAATATATCCACCCGTTTCAACAATACCGCCGCCCGGATTTTTGATAAGGGAACCTGCTATTAAATCTGCACCAACTTCCAAAGGTTCTTGTTTTTCTACAAATTCACCATAGCAATTGTCTACAAAACAGATACAATTAGGATTTTTTGATTTTACAATTTCACATATTTTTTTTATTGTTTCAATATCAACAGATGGTCTTGTAGAGTATCCTCTCGAACGTTGTATTTCAACCATTGTAACAGATTCATCAATCTTTTCTCTTATACCGTCAAAATCTACTGTACCATCAGATTTTAAAGAAATTTCATCATATAAAACCCCATGTCCCATAAGGGATTCTGGTTTTATTTCATTCCTGCCTTCAACTTTTCCAATTACCTCAAGCATTGTATCATAAGGTGTTCCCGTAACAGATACAAGTTTGTCGCCATATCTAAGATTGCCAAATAAAGCACATGCAATTGAATGTGTACCTGATACAAAGTGATTTCTGACTATTGCTTTTTCTGTTTTAAATACCTGAGCAAAAACATTATCTAAGATTTCTTTACCTAAATCATCATGTCCATAACCGGATACAGTATAAAAATGCTCCGGTGCAACTTTGTTATCAATAAAAGCTTTTAGAACTTTTTCCTGATTGTAATCCCTGACATCTTCTATATACTCAAATTCAGATCTTAGCAATTGTTCTGCTTCTTTAAATTTTTTTTCATTTTCTTCTTTCATAATTTATCCTTAAAAATATCGGCCGGCATGATAATGATATTTCAAGTGTATGTATTCGTCAAATAGAGAATGTTTTATATGTCTATCATTTTAAAATTTGTATATGCGATTTTTATTAATATGTTTTATATTTCTTTCTCTAACCTGTATGGCTCAAGAAGGATACAAGGTATACGATTATCATAAAAATATAATATCAGCAGATAATATTCCAACAGTATTTATTTTAGATTATTCAAACAGTATGAACGAAAGAATTGCAGGAGAAACTAAATATAATATTTTACGCCGCTGTTTTAACAATTTAGTATCTAAAATACCTGACGATATTCCTGTAGGTGTAAGAGTTTACGGACATCGATGGGGATTCACTAATTATGATGCCTGCAGAGCTTCTACACTTGCAGAACCAATAAACAAATACAATAGAAATATTATTTCTGAAAAAATATCAGAATTTCGTCCAAGAGGAATGACTCCTATTACATACTCATTAAAAGAAACTATTGATAAAGATTTTAATAAAGATAAAAAACCAAAACATATCGTATTAGTAACAGATGGCGGTGAAAATTGTGATGAAAGCCCTTGTGATTATGTGATGGAGCTAATCAAACACCGCAAAGATATTAAGATAGATGTTGTTGCGATAAAAATAAAAAATCGTGATGATTTAGACCAGCTGGCTTGTACTGCAAACGTTACAAGCGGCAAATTGTACAATATAGATACTGCAGCAAAATTAAATAACGCTTTAGAAAATACAATGATTTTTAAAAAACAGGTTAATGCAACAATTATAAAATAATATCATATTATAATAATTATTCTTTTGTCATTTTATATTACCCTTTTTTTGTTAAAATAATAATAAATAGGAGGGAATTAATATGATTAAGTCAGTTATTTTGGCAGCAGGCAAAGGTACAAGAATGAAATCGGAAACACCTAAAGTTCTGCACCAAATTTTTGATAAAACACTTGTTGGATACGTTATCGACGCTGTTAATAATACAGGACTTATTGATGAATCATTTGTTATAGTTGGTCATCAAGCAGAAAGAGTTGAAGAATATATCAAATCTAATTACACAAATGCTAAAACTGTACTCCAATCACCTCAATTGGGAACGGGACACGCTGTTAGTATGGTTTGTCCGTATCTTGAAAATTTTAAAGGAGAAGTTGTTATACTCTGCGGCGATACACCTCTTATTACATCGGAAACTCTTAAAAAATTTATTGAATATCATAAATCAGCAAATTCAGATATCACTGTTATGAGTGCTATCTTTGATAACCCGACAAACTACGGTAGAATAATTAGAAACTCTGACAATTCCCTCAATTCTATTGTTGAAGAAAAAGATGCAACAGAAGAACAAAAGAAAATTAAAGAAGTAAATGCAGGTATCTATTGTCTTAATTGGGAAAAAATAAAACCGGCATTTTCGCAACTTAAAACAAATAATGCACAGGGTGAATACTATCTCACAGATATTATTGAATGGGGTAATAAAAACGGACTTAGTGTTAATGCTAATCCTTTAGAAAATAATGAAGAAATTTTCGGTATAAATTCCAGACTTAATCTTGCGCAAGCATCTAAATTAATGAATAAAAGAACTCTTGAAAAATTAATGAATGAAGGAGTTACTATCATAGACCCTGAAACAACATGGATAAGCTCTGAAACAGAAATAGGTAATGATACTATTATTTATCCTAGCTGTTACATATCAGGTAAAAATAAAATTGGCTCAAACTGTAAAATAGGCCCTTTCGCACATTTAAGAGGAGATGTTATTCTGGAAGACAATGTTAAAGTAGGAAATTTTGTAGAAGTAAAAAAATCAATAATCAAAAAGAATACAAACGCATGTCATTTAAGTTATATCGGAGATTCTGAAATCGGAGAAAGAGTAAACATTGGAGCCGGCACAATCACTGCGAATTATAATCCACTGACAAAAGAAAAATCAAAAACCGTACTTGGAAATGATGTTAAAATCGGTTCAAACTCAGTACTTGTTGCTCCTGTTGAAATTAAAGAAGGAGCAAATGTCGGAGCATTATCTGTTATCACAAAAAATGTTTCAGAATGGAGTCTTGCATTAACAAGAGCCCCTTTAAGAATTATTGAAGGCTGGGTAAGACGTAAGGGGTAAATGTATTGTAGTAAATAAAGTACAAGTTGAAGGCGTCTCTTCACTATTCACTCCTCACTAATCACTAAAGGTATTAAATGAAACAACTAAAAGACTACAAAGAAACAATACATAAATGTTCAAAATGCGGGCTATGCCAATCCGTATGTCCAATTTATCTTGAAACAGGAAACGAATGTACAGTTTCAAGAGGGCAGTTTATTATGCTTCAAGGAGTTATAAAAGGTGATTTAAAACTAAATAAAACCATCAATAAATACCTTGATTATTGTCTAAAATGCGGAAAATGTTCTGATTTTTGCCCTTCTGACATTGATATTGTAGAAGTTATTCTCTCTGCAAAAGCAGAGTATTTCAAAAACTCTTTTGAAGGAAAAATCTTATCAATAATTCAATCCAAACCTGTTTTTAACACTGCATTAAATACAGCAAGATTCTTGTTCGGACATCAGAAGAAATTCAAAAAAACATTTACTAAAAAAGCAATTTATTTTGGCGGATGTATTGAAACAGTATTCCCTAAAACATCAGAATACATCAAATCACTTCTTAATAAAATGGAAATAGAAGTCCTTGATACAAAATTTAACTGCTGCGGACTCCCGTTTCTGACAAGCGGAAATATGAAACGATTTATTGAACAGGTTAATGAAAATGTACAAAAAATCAAAGACCTTGAATTTGATTATTTCATAACAGACTGTGCAAGCTGTCAATGGACATGGAAAGAGTACATAAAATATGTAGAAGATGAAGAATTAAAATCAAAATTAGAAAAAATAAAGTTTAAAACTATTTATGATTTGATAGAAGAATCCGGAATTATTTTTGAGTCTAAAAAGCCTTATACAATATCATTTCACAAACCGTGTCATGAAAAAAATGATTCTGTTGAAAATATTATCAAAAAAATCAGAAATTCTTGTTATATGGAACTGGATAATTATGATAAATGCTGCGGTTTTTCAGGTATCCTAAAACCTTCAACCTGGAATATTACAAAGAAAATCATAAAGTCTAAAAAAGAGTCAATTGAAAAAACTAAACCGGATTATTTGTTAACTACTTGTGTCGGATGTTTAATCAGTTTAAAACTGATTACAAAGTATAAAACAAAACGATTAATAAGTTTCCTTGATAAAAAATGCCGGATAAAAAATAGTTAATTATTGTAAATAGTATTTGATTTTAGGGTTTAAATTATTATACACAACTTGTATAATGGTTATGTAATATGAAAATCGTCAAAACACTTAAGGATTGTAAACTGACGCACAAACAACAGGTATTTGCAGGATATATTAAGGACAAGGTAGATTCCTACGTATGCTATGACAAAATCACAAATCGTGCGTTTATGCGGCAGTATTTTGCACCGGATAATGATTTTTTAATGTATACAACGGCAGTAGCTGCACCGCCGCAAACTTTGTTACGCAGTTACGGATATAAACAAGCTTAAAAAACGGATTGAAAAATTTCAATCCGTTTTTATTATTTATTTGATTTTTTATTTTACTAACCAATTACAGGAGCAACAAAAGTTCTTGTTCCCAAATCTTTATCTAACATCAACAATGCTTTTGCATCATCTTTAATTAATCTTAATGTTGCAAGAACACCGCCTACGTTTGATTCTTCTTCAACTTGTTCTTTCAAGTACCAGTCTAAGAATGATAATGCAGCTCTATCTTTTACTTCTTCCGCAACATCCATCAAGGCATTAATTTTTGATGTAACAAGTTCTTCGTGTCTTAAAACGTGTTCAAAAACATCAAGAGGAGAATTCCAAGTTGTTTGAGGTTTATCTATCGCCATTAATTCAACTTTACCGCCTCTTTCGTGTACATAATCATACATACCCATTGCATGAGCGTGTTCTTCTTGTACTTGAACATCCATCCAGGTTACAAAACCTTTAAGATTCATTTGTTCAAAATATGCCTTCATTGAAAGATACAAATATTCTGAATAAAGTTCAGCATTAATTTGTTCATTAAAAGCTCTTTCTAATTTTTCATTAATCATAATGACCTTCTTTCTAATAATCTAATTTTTCCATTAGTTCATCTGATATATCGCAGTTCATATAAACATTTTGAACATCATCGTGTTCTTCTAGTCTGCTCAATAATCTTAATATATTGGTTGCAGTTTTTTCATCCGTCACCTCAATAGTATTTTGAGGGATTCTTACAAATTCTGCTGTTTCTGATTTGAAACCTTCTTTTTCTAATCCCTCTGTTACTGACTGAAGATTTGGAACAGATGTAATTACTTTATAAACATCTTCTTCATCAAGAATATCTTCAGCATCAAGGTTTATTGCTGCTTCAAATAATGCATCATAATCAACTGATTTAGGGAATGTGATACAACCTTTTCTGTCGAACATCCAACCTACACAGCCGGTTTCTCCAAGATTTCCGTTGAATTTAGTAAAGAAACTTCTAACATCACCTGCCGTACGATTTTTGTTATCAGTCATTGCCTCTACAACAACTGCAACTCCGCCTGCAGCGTAACCTTCGTATACAATTTCTTCGTAGTTATCAGTATTATTTTTTCCGGCACCTTTATCAATTGCACGTTTGATATTATCGTTTGGAAGTCCTGCTGCTTTTGCTTTTTCAATAGCTGTTCTTAAACGGAAATTTCCTGCAGGGTCAGGACCGCCAAGTTTTGCTGCAACAATTAATTCTCTGGAAAATTTTTGAAATTCCGCAGCTCTTGCTGAATCTGTTTTTGCTTTTTTATGTTTAATGGTTGACCATTTTGAATGTCCGCTCATAAATTATCTCCATACACTGTATATAGTTATATAATAACAAAAAAAGAGATGGTTTAAAGTAGTATAATTTATAAACTTTTGTAACATTAAGTTTATATAGTATAAAGTTTTTTCTAAAACAGCCGTAAATACATGCGTATCGCAAATAAATGGAGTACAAATTATGGCTATAAGCGGCGTTAATGGACCTAGACAACCGGAAAATCAAGGCATACAAGGCGGATTACGCAGGACTGATGTTTCTGAAAATCAATGGAACATATTTGATAAAGCTGATGTCAACAAAGATGGCGTACTTGATAAAACTGAAAAAAAATCTTTCTTACAAATGCTATCTGAAACATTTGGAATAGGTAAAACCAATAAAGCTGAACAAGCCAAACCAACAGGAAAACCTGAAGATATTCAAGGAGCAACAAATCAAACAGTTAACGGTACAACAACAGAAAACTTTGCTCCGGACGGCTCTTACCAAACAGAAGTAAAAGATTTAGGTAATGGTAATAAAGAAATAAGAACAGCAGGAGAAACTGTTAATACAACTCCTAACTCTGTTGATGTTACAGGAAAAGATGGAAAACCAATCGGCGGAACTAAAATATTACCGAATGGGATGCAAGTTTTGACACAACCGGATGGTAAACAAGGAGTGTATGACCCTGCAAAAGGACAATTCTTGCCGGATAATGAGGCACAAAAAATCCTTGCTCAAATGGATTAAATTCAAAAATTGATTATAATTAAAAGAGAGTTTTCTAATAAGAAGAGTTGAGCTTTTTAAAGTTTTTATTAATTCTGCCGTAAACTCATATATACAAGAGGTAAATAATGGCAAGAATTATAGAAAGTTCAACCGGCGGAAGAAGAATAATAAGATTATCAACAGCTGATATAATATCTATCGTTCGGGAATATCAACAGATTGTACAAAGCAATCGAGGATATGAGGATATATATTCTCTCCTGAGCGATAGTGTTATATTCGTTCCTGAAGAATAAGTAATAAAATTAATTATTTTATTATTTCATCTATGTATATGTTGATTTTTTATAAAATTAATATTAAAAATATACTATGAAAAAAATTATTATATTATTACTAACGTTTTTTATCGGTGTTTCTGCTTTTGCTGCTAAACCTAAAAAAGAAACAGGTATTACAGATGAACAGCTTGCAGTTATGAGTATTAGTATTGACGCTGTTACAAAAAAAATATACAGTGGTGCATTTTTATCACCAACAGATACATCTGCACTTATCGGAATAAAACTAAAACTCGATGATAATATGCTTAAAACTCCGGATATCAGATATACACCTCTTTATTACAAACTCGGAAAAATTTATCAGAAGAGAAACAAAAATCAAGAAGCTATAGAATGTTATAAAACAATAATCGAAAATTTCCCAGATACTGCTCTTGCACCAAAAGCCGCACAAGCATTAAAGGAAATGGGTATAAATATCACATTACCACAAAAAAATATTGAAGAAGAAGAATAACAATTTATTATGTAGAAAACTTTGTAGAAAAATTGTAGAAAATTAGCAATTTTTCTACAATTTTCTACATTAAATATTTAAAAATAAAAGTTTTCTACAATTTACCTCTTTTTTTCTACATCTTTTTCTACAGTTTTTCTACAATTTTAATTTTTGTAAATATACTGTTAATACTATATTTCAAGTTTATTTTTATTTATTTTCTACAAATAATGATTACTTATGATGATTATTAATATATATATATTATTATTTAATATAATAAATAATAATGTAAAATTTTTTTGAAAAATTTTAGTAAAAATCATTTTTATTTTATAATACTTATAGAGAAAATTTTTAGGGGAGAGTAAATTATGAAATTTCTTGCGGAAAAAGAAAATATTTATAACGGTATTAAAATAGTTGAGCGTGCAACTGTTGTAAAAGGTTTACAACCTGTTCTTGCAAATATTTTAATTGTTGCAAAAGCTCCTAATAAACTTGTTCTTTCTGCAACAGATTTTGATTTATCTATAATTACTGAAATTGGTGCACAAATAGAAGAAGAAGGCAGTATTACTCTTCCTGCAAAAAAATTAATGGATATTATTTCTCGTTTGAATGATGGTCTTATTTCTTTTGAATTGCAAGAAAATACAATGACTATAACAAACGAAAAAACAAAATTTGAAATTATAGGTATTTCTGCTTCTGAATTTCCTCAAATTGAAGAAATAACAAATAAAGAAGAAGAAATTGAAATTGATATGGAACCTTTTACAAAAGGTATTAAAGAAGCTGCTTTTGCTGCTGCAGGATATGAAACAAATAACCTTTTATCAGGGGTAATCTGTGATATTAATAAAAACGTACTTGAAATTGCATCAACAGATGGTAACAGATTGGCCCGTGCAAGAAAGATTATAAATAATAAGGATAACAAAGCAATACAAATGATAGTCCCTTCAAAAGTGTTGCAAGAATTTCTAAAAATGAGTTATCTTTTAGGGGATGATACAGTTAGGATTTATATAGAAAAAACAAAAATGATGATAGAATCTGGGGATACAAAAGTTATTACAAGATTAATGGAAGGACAGTATCCAAAATATAATCAATTAATCCCTACAACATTTCCTAAAGAAGCAAAGATTAATGTGGCAACAATTATAAAATCTCTTGAAAGAGTTTCTACAATGGTTAATGAAAAAACAAGTATTGTGAAACTCGAATTTAGCGAAAACAAGTTAAGTTTAATGGGTGATACTCCGGATGCCGGTGCTTCTCAAGATGAGATTGATATTACATATTCAGGAGAAGATATGCTTATTGCATTCAATTATAAATATCTCCTTGATTGTTTTAAAAATCTTGAATCAGAAGAACTAGTTATTGGTATGAATACAAGTCTTTCTGCAACAGTATTAAAACCATATAATGAAGAAGATTTTGTTTATCTTGTAATGCCTGTTCAAATTCGCAATTAATTTTTTTAAATTTGCATTGAATTAATTTCTGTATATGCATTAAGCAGTCTATTTCTAATTTGAACTGCCATTTGTAAACTTAAATTAGATTTTTCTGCTGCAATTATAACTTCATGAGCAGATATATCACCGCCTGATGCAAGAATTTCTTCTGCTCTTTCTGCGTTTATTGCATCATCATTTACGGAATTAATCCCGTCAGAAACCGCAGTATTTAATCTATCCATGAATTTATCCATATCATTTTTTTCTGGTTTTCTTCTGCTTTCCAAAATATCATCAAAAGATTTTTCAGGATCGTTTTGAATCAGAAACGCATCGTTTTCTTTTAATGATTTATTAAAATCTTGTATTGGACTGTAATTAAATTCTGATATTCCGCCTATATATTCCATAATACTTACCTCTTTTTTTTAGTGAATAGTGAAGAGCTTTTAGTTTATTACTTGTTTTTTTGTTGGTCAGGTATGTCCAACCTACTTCCCATTTCTACTTAAGCCGTGGAAAGAGAAGAACCCATTCTTTTATTCTCAATTCACTCCTCACTCCTCACTATTCACTCACTTATTATATATTCATTGCCGATTGAATCATTGTTTTCACATTTTCTGCAGATGCTGCATTAGCTTGATAAGCTTTTGATGCTGAAACCATTCCAACCATTTCTTCTACAATATTAACATTTGGCAAATCAACATATCCTTCTTCATCCGCATCAGGATGTGATGGATCATAAACTGTTTTAATTGGATCACGTGCCTCAAATATTTGTGAAACTTCAACCCCTTTATATTTTCTGCCTTCATTAAGAGCAATACCTGTATTTATTTCATAGTTTCCTGTTTCCGGATTAAATCTGCCGGCTGTTGCATTGTTGCTAAAGTTTGACGGGCCTCTGGAAAGCTGGTCAGCAAGAACAGCTCTAAAAGCAACGTCTTTTTTGATATAAACACCTTTTGAACCGTCAGGGTTTCTGGTTGTATTTATATTAGCGATATTACTTGCAATCGTATCCATTTTGATACGTTGAGCGGTCATTCCTGAACCTGCTATGTCAAATGCTGTAAAACTCATATTTTACCTCGCTTTACCCTTATTATTGTCCGCCTCTTATTGCATTGGAAACTTTTTCATACTCACGTCTTTCAAGGTTTGATAGAAGTGTATATTGTGTACCTGTTTTGGATAAATCCATCATTTCTTTTTCTAATTCAACATTGTTTCCGTCAGGTGAGCCGCCGTTAAAGTTATCTTCTAATATTTGCGGCTGAAATTCGGCAAACGAATTAGAATTAAGATATGCTTTTTGCTGCGGAGTTAGAATATTATAACCTTCTTTAGTAAGTCTTTGAGGGCTTACTTCTGAAATTGATTGAGGATTATATTTTATACTGTTCAATCCTTTTACATATTCTTTGTTTTTCTGGTCCTCTATCATATCATAAAGCTGTCCTTCGAAACTTACTTCCTGCCTTTTATACCCTGGTGTCATTACGTTTGCAATGTTAGATGAAACAGCTTGTTGTCTTGCAAGTAATCCGTCCATTCCCAGTTTCATTGTGTGCATTGTACTTGATGTTATTAAATCCATACTTACCTCTTTTTTTGTGAGTAGTGAATAGCCTTTTTAATCACTTACTTTCTTTTTTTTATTGTTGGGTAGGTATATTCAACCTACTTTTGTTTTTATTAGGTGAGTACGACTGAATTGTAACCAATTCATTTACCCCCTCCTACCATTTATTAAAGACAAAATCTTAGTTCAAATATTGTTGAGTCCTCATCTGATTTTAATAATTGAATTTGTCCGCACTGTTCTTCTGTGTATTTTTTGCAAATAAACAACCCAAGTCCGCTGCCTGTAGGTTTTGTAGTCATACCTTCTTCAAATATTTTTTCCGGATTAGGAATTGGTTTTGCATTGTTGATAATATCAATAAGTACGGTATCATTTTCAACTTTTGTCAGGACTTCTATTTTATTTCCTTTCTCTTGAGTATCATCAAATGCTTCGCAGGCATTTTTTATAAGATTAATTATTGTTGAAACAAAAAGAGTTTGGTCAACAAAAATTTCTTCTTCAACGTTATTATTAACGATAAATTCAATATTTCTGTTTTCTAAATACGCTTTGGCAAGAGAAACAGCAATATCGATTAGTTTATTCGTTTTATATAGTTTAAGCTCTTTTGTATTTAGTGTTTTTAATTGAGTAAGAGTATAACCTGCGATTTTAACAGATTTATCTATACAATCAACAGCATTATTTATTGTTTTTTCATTAATGTCATTATATTCGCAGAATTTTTTTATAATACCTGAATATAAATCACAAATTGATAACTGGTTTTTGATTTCGTGTGAAATATATCGGGCTTTTCTAGTAATTGAATTAATCTTTTCTGATAAATCTTCGTTATCAATAACATCTGTATTTACCGGATTAGAATTAGCAAGCATTGCTGATAATTTATTAATACATGCATTTGTAAGATTTTTAGCAAGTTTAGATGTATTATATTTTTCTTTAAGATAAGAAAAATCTTTATCTGAGTTTTCATCTAATAATTCAATAATTGTATTAATTTCAGAAGAATTGGTGAAACAAGTATATAAAAATTCATTTCCAGTAAATTTCCAGGCAAAAAATGACATAAAATCGGATGTCATAACAAGTAAAAAGTCTGTTTCATCTAACTGTTCCTTACCTTTTACATCATTCCCATAATCAACAAAATTAATATCGGAAAATTCCAATCTGGTCAATAGACCGGTAAACATATCCCGATTAGTTACTTTGAATATGACATCCGATTCCTGCCCATCTGAATTTATTTCTAAAACAGGTTCAAGTATTGCACGAAAAATAGATGAAATACCTTGTTCCGTGGCAGTATTTGATACAGATTGTTTTAGTAAATATTCATCTAATGAATTGGTGTTTTTTATCATTTTTTACCTGCATAGGTTAGTTATACTTATCTAACAGAAGCAATTTTTGCTTTGCTTTTATTCATAAACCCGTGGTTAATAGCGTATAAAACTGCTTGAGTTCTGTCATTTACTTGTAATTTTTGGAAAATATTATTAACGTGGGTTTTTACTGTTGTTTCAGAAATGAATAATTTGCTTGAAACTCCTTTGTATGTAATACCTTTAGTTAATAAATCCAAAACTTCTTCTTCTCTTTGAGTAAGATATGAAAGTAGATTTTCTTCATTTTCTTCAATTGTATTTTCTTCTTTAACTGTTTTTTGGAAGTACTCAAAGAATCTTAAAGATAAAGCTGATGGTAAGTAAATTTTACCTGCAAGAACTTCTTCTATAGCATAAATAAGTTGAGCAGAAGCCATAGTTTTAAGAACATAACCTCTTGCACCTAACTTCATTGCTCTAAAAATTAAATCGGCATCATCATATGCACTTAGTGCAATGATTTTTACCGGCAAGTCTAAATTTCTAATTTCTTGAATAGCTTGAAGTCCGTCTTTTTCAGGCATATTCATATCCATTAAAACAACATCCGGCTGATATTTTTTAATCATATTAATTCCGATAGCAGCGCTTGTTGATGCGTTTACAACATCAAAACTGCCTTCCAAACTTAATAATTCTCTTACACCAACTAAATGTTCATAATTGTCATCAATTAATAGAATTCTTGACTTCTTTTTAAATTCTCTACGCATATTTAATATCTCTCCCCCAGATTCTATTTTCCTCTCTCCACCATACATACTACAACCTTTTAGAGGATAGTTTCATCATCAAAAAGGTCTATCTTTAGTACTTTTTATGGGTATCAATGGATATAGATACAATGGTCTATAAGTGGTAAATTTTCTTGCTATTATTCGATTTGGGCTTTTTAATACGGCATGCCGGTAGTGAGGATGTATCATACAAATAAATTACACCGATTAATCCAGTAAATAATCTAAATTTATTATTTTTATTTAAATTTGATGTATAATTTTATTAGTGAATAGTGATTAGTGATTAGTGAACAGTGACAAGTAAATATGAAGATTCTTTTCATCAATTTGAGATTTCAACCGAAGAATCTATTCACGATTTACGGTTCACGATTCACGAAAAATGCGCTCGTAGCTCAGTAGGATAGAGCGGAGGTTTCCTAAACCTTGTCTGCCGTGGGTTCGACTCCCTCCGGGCGCATTTATTTTAAGAAAGCAAAGAGTAATATTATATGGAGTCGAACCAACTTGTTCTATGAACAAGCGGGTTCTTACCTCTCACAAAACGATACTAAATCGTTTTGTTCGGCAGAGTCTCCGGGCGCATTTATTTTAAGAAAGCAAAGAGTAATATTATATGGAGTCGAACCAACTTGTTCTATGAACAAGCGGGTTCTTACCTCTCACAAAACGATACTAAATCGTTTTGTTCGGCAGAGTCTCCGGGCGCATTTTTCATTATCCCAATAAATTTTTATTTTCTTTTATTTTATTTAGTCCTTGTTCAGCTAAGTCCATTATAGTTAATACATTAGGCATTGTGTATATGTCAACCTCAAGCATTAATTCACATAAGGAAGTAATTTGTTCCAACGACATTTCTAAATCTTTTATTAAATCTATTTCATTCATTTTTATTCCTTTATTAATTACAAAAATGTAATCATTATGTATCTAATAAGATATATTTATACTTATAATACTTAGTTATCATGTATGCAATAAGTTATCAGTTTTATTTAAGGTAGAATATTGAAAAAACATCTTGCAGCATACGGAAATACTTGGCAGTTTTATATTAGCAAACCAATTGCACAAATGCTTGGTTTAACAGTAAATGAATATACTGTTAATTTAACTATTGAAAATAAAATATTATATGTCAAAAAGGTTCCAAATTCTCAGTTAAATGAATATCAAGATTTATTATGTAAAAAATTAATTAAAAGAAATTCTAGTTTTGGATTAACTATACCTGTAGCAATCCTTGAAGTTTTAGATATAAATCCAGAAAAAGATCAAATAGAGTTTGATATAAACGGTCAAATTTTAACAATAAAAAAAGCAGAAGAGTAATTCATAGAAATAACAAATTAAATTTCTACCCTTTAGAGTACACTTTAGAAATTTTCTCAGAATGCAATTTTGTTAATTATTTACTTGATTAATGTTTTTAACAGCATTATCATTTTGGGGCGAAGTATTTGTATTTTCAGGATTTATTCCATTATTTTTATCTTGGTTTTCAACATCTCCTTGAAAAATATCTCCGTCAACTCCTGACATTCCGTCTTTTCTATTATTCTTATATTCTTGAACTCTTAATTTATATTGCATTTTTAATTCTTTTAGTTTCTTTTTATACTGTTCTTTTTTTGCCTTATTTACTTTTTTAATTTCATGTTTAGCTTTTCTTTTGTTACTTTTTTCAAGTTTTTCTTGTCGTTTATTTTCCCATTCTACTTCTGCACGTGAGACGTAGCTATCATGTGCAAGTTTATATCCAACAATACTTACTTGATAGTTAGAACCTTCTAAATCAACAAGTTGAGTTCTTTCTCCATTTACATCAACAGCCCAGGTACCTAAAAATACAGGAACGCCGCCTGTATATGCATAACCTGTAACAAGTATTCTTGAATTATCAAGTTTATCAAAACCAAGAGGATAGATATCCCACCTGTAATCATCAAATTCTACGCCTGAAACATTATGCCAGTAGTCAATTATGGCTTCTCTGGCTTCTGTTAATTTCTTAGATTGTCCTGTTGCAAAATCATGTACCAAAAGTTCTGTTTTCCAGATACCATCGTGAATATATCCTGTTTTTTCTTTTGCAACAATATAACGATTATCTTCTGAAAAATCAACCGGAGTAATTGTTCTGAATGCTCCTTCCTGCGAAACATCTTTTATTGTAGAAAAAATTGGTTTTGGGTCTTTTTTTATAACGTTTGCTTTTTGTACTCTTTCAATTCTATTTACTGTAGTGTCCAGAGGTATAACAAAAACATCACAGGCTGTACATCTTTCTTTTGGGTAATAATATACAGATGAATATACAAGTTTTGTAAAATCACCTGAAATAATTCCCTGTGTGTTAACTTGTCTTTCAAACTCTATTTTTCTTGGTATATTAAGTTCCGGTGTACCGGGAGGATTGTTATAGCGGACAAGTTTATAAGTCGGCTGCGGTACATATTTCATATCAGCAGGTTTTGGGTATTTTCTTTCTTCAACAATTCTATTTTCGTTTTCAATACCTTTTGATTCTTTTTCGTACTCTTCTACAAGCATGTAACCGGATTTGGGTAAAACACTTTTTTCATATTCTTCTTTTAGTTGATCTTTTTGAACTTTATATTCATATTCATACTGTTTAAGGACAGGATTCTTTTTATGCAGACAATAATCCATTTCATGCTGGGTACCAACAAAAGATAATATAATTATTGCAACAATAGCCCAGAACATTTACACCAAACCTTCATCCATTGCTTTTCTGGTTGCTTGTGTTCTTGTTGCAGTAGATAATTTTTGTAAAACACTATGAACATGGGCTTTGGCTGTTGCTTTAGTAATAGTTAATTCTTCTGCAATTTGTGGGTTTGTAAGTCCGTTAACAATAAGAGCTAAAACTTCCATTTCTCGTTCTGTCAGACCATACATTGTTTTTCCGGCTTTATAATTTATACCGTTAGATGCTGGTTTTGTTTCTTTATTAGATTTTGGTGCTTGAATACTTGATAATACCAATTTTGCAATCTGCGGGTCAATCCATGCAACACCATCATTAACCGAACGGATTGCTGTATGAATACTTTCTGTTGTTGCACCTTTCATAATATAGCCGTCAGCTCCTGATTTAAAAGCAGCAAAAATATCATCTTCATTATCACGAGATGTAAAAATAAGTATTTTAATTTGCGGGTTAAAGTCTTTTATTCTTCTGGTTGCTTCAATTCCGTCAATGTTGGGAAGTCCGATATCCATTAAAATAATGTCCGGAGATAATTGTTTTGCAAGTTCAACTCCGGAAATTCCATTTTCTGCTTCTCCAACCAGAGTTATATCATCAGCTTTATCTATCATAATAGATAAACCCATTCTAACAAGTTCATGATCTTCTACCAGCAAAACTCTTATCATACTATTTTATTTTAATCCTTTTTTCTTGTTTGACAACATCTGTTAATAAAAACGAAAATTCACTTCCTTTGTTTAATTTACTTTCAAGCCAAATTTTTCCGTTATGTGCTTCTATTATTTGTCTTGAAAGATAAAGTCCCAAACCTGTTCCGGTTGAGCGTTTTTTGCTTGTTCCTTGAGAAAATCTTTGGAACAAATGCGGAATATCTTCTTTCGGAATCCCATTACCATTATCTTGAACAGAAAAAATCAAATCGTTATCTTCTATTTTAAAAGATACAATAACTTCACCGCCGTTATCTGTATAATTTATTGCATTACCACAAAGGTTGCATACAACACGTCTGATTTCTCCGCCATCAGCATTTATTGTAATATCTTCTTCCGGTGTTTCCAGTTTAAATTGAATATTTTTCTTTTCTGCAAGCGGTAAAAGTTCATTATATACTTGTTGTACAAGTGAGTTAAAACAGAAGTTTGTTTTACATAGTACAAGTTTTTGAGCGTCAAACCGGTATACTTCCAATAAAGCATTAACAAGACCCAGCAAATCTTCATTACTTTTTTGCATTGTAGTAAGAAGAACTTTTTGTTTATCTGATATTTCTCCTAAAGAGCCGTCAATAAAGAATTTTAAAGTTTGAATTGCTGCCAAAAGCGGAGTTCTAAGGTCATGGGTTAAAGTTGCAATAAAATCATCTCTTAATTTTGCAGCTTCTTTTTGTTCTGTTATATTATGGATAACGCCAACAAAATTTGTATCAGAAATTTTAGCAAGACTAATATCTATAGGGGTTTTGACGTTACTTAAAAGATTTAATATATAACAATCTCTAATATAAAACTCATTGTTATCAGAAGAATTGATTGTATCTAATATGTCAAATTTATCTGAACATATAAATTTTTCTATGTTTAATTTTTTAAGATTTGATTCGCTCATGCCGGAAAGAGTTTCGCAGGCTTGATTTGCTTGTTCTATATTTCCTTTGTTATCGACAACAAAAATTCCATCGGCACAGTTGGTTATAATTCCGCTTAATTTTGCATTAGATTCTGTTAAATCTTTTGTGCGTTCTGCTACAATTTTTTCAAGATTATGTGAATAATTTTCAAGTTCTTTTTTAGCTGCTTCGAGTTCCAAAATTTTTTGTCTGAGTTGAGATAATAGATAGCTTCTTTCTATTCCGTTTTTGATGTTTATTATTAAATCATCATTATCCCATGGTTTTTCAATATATCTGTAAAGTCCGACTTCATTAATTGCTTTTATTGCGTTTTCTTTGTCTGCATAACCTGTAAGAAGTATTTTACTAACTTCAGGATAAAGTTTTTTTGCTTCTGTTAAAAATTCCAGACCGTTCATTTCAGGCATGAGAAAGTCTGAAATAATTAAATCAGGAACATTATTTTCAAGATATTTAAGAGCTTCTTTAGGATTATTGAAAAAAGCAGCGTTATCAAAGCCTTCAACAGTAAATAATGTTTTGAAGGCGGAGGTCACTATCTTTTCATCATCGACTACAACAATCTTCCCTTGTTCCATAACATTATAATAACCTAAATGAGGGATTTAGACAAATTGTTAACTTTTTCAACTACTTATTTTATTGAGTTTTCATGTTAATTTATGTAACAAAGGCTGTTGTATAAAGTCAATAATTATATCCCAAAATACTTTATGATAATATAATAGTGTGTAGAGGTTAAATCAATGTTTAATCAGTGGAAAAACTTAAAGTTAATGCAAAAACTTAAAAGTATCGACCCTAAAGCTTTATGGTTGAATTTTGCTAACGCACAAAAAAATCACCGTAAAGAATACATTGATATGTTAGCCGCTGATAAAGAAATCAAAACTCTTTCTGACGAGAGAAGGCTGGAAGCAATGGTCAGAGAACAAATAAAGATGGAGTTTCCAAATATTGAAAACTCTTCATCTTATGAATTACTGGTTGATGCAGTAGTTCATAATATTAAGAAAAAACAGCTTCAAGCCAGCGACGATATTCAATTTGAATAGAGTCTTAATCACACAAGGCGGGTTTGATACCCGCTTTTTTAGTTTTTATTACTTTAATTAATAATTAATAACAAAAGGGTTGTAAAAAATAAAAACTCATGTTATTAATAAATGCCAGAGATTATTTTACATAAATATAGGAGAGATAAAATGAAAAAATATGTATGTGATGTTTGCGGTTATGTGTATGATCCTGCTGAAAATGATAATGTAGCATTTGAAGATTTACCGGAAGATTACGCATGCCCTCTTTGTGG
>CALUXV010000020.1 GCA_944324835.1 Candidatus Gastranaerophilales bacterium | reverse complement strand
GGGGGTAAATATAATAAGGGATTTAAGTTTTGTTACAAAAAAATATTTTTGATTAAAGAAATCTCAAACACCTGCCGTATTTACATGCAGATAAGTGTATTCTAACTAGGAGTAAGAATTGGTAAGTGTAGATAATAACGGCAATTCAAAAGAATTTTTTGATAGCGGTAAATTAAAAGGCGGTGTCAAAAAACGTGAGGTGGATAAAAAATTTCACCAGCTCTTTGATATGCTGGATTCTGACGGGAATAAAATTCTGGACTCCAACGAAGTAAATAACTTAACTTCAATAATAAATGTTCAAGATAAAGATAGTGCCACTAAAGAATATGTTGCCGATTTTGCTCAAAGTTTATCTGAAGCATCTGAAAATATTATAGATTCTAAAACTACAGTCAATAGCGACGGAACTAAAACAATTGTAACCCTTTTTAATAACAATACAATGGAAACAGTAACATATTACCCTGATGGCGAAATTAAAATGAAAAGGGTTGATAAAAAAGTTACACAAAAAACTTATACAATCGGTAATACAACTTATACAGAAGCTGAATTTAATAAACTCTTAAATAATCCGGAACTAAGTAACGCTTTAGCTACAGCTATTCCGGGAGAAAATACAAGCATCGCTACAAAAATAGAGTTTTCTGAAAGGGGCAAGCAGGAATTAAAAGAATTTACCGGGACACACTTTAAAGATACTGTTGATGAACAGTATAATATGATGAAAAAGTTTGATTATACCTCCGGTGATTTAGATAAAGTTGGTGTATTTTTAAGTGATTCTGCACAAGAACTTTATTCAGAACTATCCGGAGGAGAGTATAATACATATGCGGAATTGTGGCATATAGTCAATGAAAACAAAAAGAACGCAGATAGTTTAGCGTTTACAACTAAAATTGATCCAAATTCCCCTTGGGCTAAAACTCATCCTGATGTACAAACAGATTTTGAAAAAGTATATCAAGATACTACAGGGCAGAAATATGATATTTTAAAGGCCGATGAGTTTCAAAGAACAGCAGTAAAATATCAAACAGTAACCGCACTAAAACAACGTACGGAATATTTAAACGAATCAATAAAAAAAATAGATAAACTCTACCACGAAGAACAACTTAGAAAACAAGGAATAACTGTTCCTGATAGAGAAGAAACTTTTGATGAAGTCTTGATGGATACATTGACTAATTATTTTGGTTCTGAAGAAATAGCCGCAACATTCCTCGGAGGAGTATCCGAAGGCATAGAATCAATTAAAGATGTAACTCCAGATAAGATGAATGAAATGCTGAAAGAAATCAAAAGAATGACAGAAGAGCGTTATCAATCTGTATTGGGCGATGAAAAGTATGAAAATCTACATTCAAGGTATTTGAAAGAGTATAAAGAATTCTACGGAGTAGAAAATCTAAAAGATGATATAGAAAGCAGTATATCAACCGGTCAAATGACAGGTGAGATGTTGAAGATGGGAGTAGTAATAACAACATCCATAATGCTTGGAGGTTCAACATTATTACAACAAGGTGGAAAAGCATTAGCTGCAAAACTTGGGCCAAAAGCAGCAAAAGAAGCAATCAGGCTTGGAATGTCATTTGGTTCTATCGGAGAATCCTACGGAATAGATTTATTGAATGCTATGTCCAGCAAAGAAGGATTAACTGAAGAGAAGAAAGATTTGTTAATACAAAAACAAATTTCTTCTCTTCCGTATGTTCTTTTTGGTGCATATGTATCCGGTCCTATAGGAGATAGTGTAAAGAATTTCTTAAAATCAAATCCGTCTGCATCATCTAATATGCTTAACACATTATTTGCAAAAACTTCTTCAAGTGCCGGTTTTACATCAGAAGTTACGGCAGATGCTCTATTAGAATTAACTCTTCAAGGCGGGAATTTATCAGCAGTTTTTGGTTCAAACGCTCAAGGTGAAGCTTTTGGACGATTTATGAATATGTTAATCGGCGGACGTGCTAACAAAGGTGCCTTTAATGCCCTACAAGATGTTAAAATCCAACAGAATAAACTCCCTGACGGCTCTATTGAATATACGACAATAAATAAAGACGGGGTAGAATTTAAAACTAAAAATCCTGATGAAATCGTCTTAGGTTTATTAGGTGTTGCAGCACAAAAATCAACCGAAGGACGTAATATTAAAACTATGCCTGACGGTACGGTGATTGAGGTTAATAAAGACGGGTCGACTACAGTATTAAGTGACGTAGTTGAAAGACCACATGTTCCAAGAATTCAAAATGAAACAGGACAAAGTGATTTAACCGCAAGATTAGATAATGCACAATCGAGAGAAGATTTTATAACAATAAGAGATGAAATCAAGAATATGCCGGCAGGCGAAGAAAAAACGGCATTAATGTCAGCATACCAAAAGAAATACAGAGAGTTTTCTACTGCTCCTGAACGTCCTGATATCAGAATGGAATACAAACCTGAGGGAGGAACAGGTAAAACCGAATACCAAATAAGCAAAGAAAAAGAAGAAAATCTTCGTAATAAAATTATTGAATATTTAGAAAATAATACAGATTACAATGAAAAACTTGAAGCAAGAATTCAGCGTTATAAACAAAAAAACGGCGATGAAATAACTCCTGAATACCTGCAAGAAATTAAAGATAGTTTCTTTAAACGCTATTCCGAGGATGCAGATAATTTAGAATTACCGGCTGATTTAAAAGCTGAATTGGTTAATTATATAAAAGAGAACAAAGATTATAATTACAATCAAGACATACCTGAAGATGAAATTTCACTTTATGATTTTACAACTGTTTATAATAATAAAACATCTGCAAGAAAAAAGCTTGAATTTGATTTAATATGGGTTGCATGCACTAGAATGGAGAATAATGGAGCCAGCGATGAAGAAATTCAAGCAATTCTTACTAAAATAAAAAACAATGAATTCAAAAAATTATCTGATAACCATTTATATGAATTAAAGGAAATGCTTATTAATGCAGAAGAAGTTTCGTTTGAAGAATTTCTAAAACGTGTTAATTTTGATAATAGTAAATTAGAAACTCTAGATTTTTCATCGCTAACAGGAGAAACTAAAAATCCTGAAAAAATAGCTGAATTATTGTATTGCACTGATGAAGAATACGCAATAAAACAACAACGCATTAAAGACAGAGCAGAAGATTTGCCACAGAATAACTCTCCAAACGGAATAAAACAATGGAAAATTATCTTAAATATGTCAGATGAAGATTATGCATTATATCAAAAACTGAAATCTGATATTCCTGAAGGAGTTGTAATAACTGATATTCAAAAATTCGCCGAATTTAAAGAAAAATATAAAAATAACCCTGATATAACAAGTTTATATGAAACTGCAAAATATTACTCAGAAGATGAGATATACCAGCTTGCAGAACTTTCTGAATCTAATCCTGATTTAGTACTAAAAATGGCAAAAGAAAAACAACATTCATTCTTTGGACCTGATAAACCCAAATATTCCGTTGAAGAAATTCAAAAAATTGTAGAGTATAACAAAATCAATGAACGACTCTTGAATAAACTAGTTGAAGCCAAATATGATTCCGAAGAAATAGATTGGGTATTTAATCTATTGAATACCAATGAAAAACTTGTTAATGATTTATTAAAGAGTGACCGCTTTAAAGATTTTAATAAAATGACCATTAATAATCTAGTTCAAATTGCTAATAAAGATTCTGAACTAGTTAATACAATTTTGAATGAAACCGCTGAAAAATTTGATGGAAGTCAAAAACAAAGATTTGATAAATATGATATACAATCACTAATTTCTGCTTTAACGACAAACGATTTTGAAAACTTTGATTATATCAAAAATCTTATCAATTTAAAAGATAAATCAGGTAAGTTTAGATTAGATAGTAATAGTATTATTAAATTGGGAGAAAAATATTCTCAAGATAAAAATCTTGTTATGGAATTACTTGATGCAAAAAATTTAAATGGAGATTACAGATTTAGCGGCACAGATATTACTACCCTAATTCCAATATTAAAAGGGAGAAATAGTGAATTTGCGAAAAAACTTTTAAATGAAAAAGTCGGTAATGAATATCGATTTGAGCCTTTTAATATTCAAAGTATTCTTGATGCAAATAAAATAAATGAACAATTTACTAAATATTTACTTGATGCAAAAAAATCTGACAATACCCCTCGTTTTACCGGAGACGATATAAAAAATATAGTTAATGCGAATGAAATAAATCCTGACAAAGTGAAAGAATTGCTGGAAATTAAAACAGTTGATTCTGACGGAAAGCCGACTTTCGCATTTAACGGTTCTTCAATATTAAACTTTGTAAAAGATGAAACTAATTATGATTTAAGAAATAAACTTTTATCAATAAAATCACCGGATAATTCATATAATTTATTATCAGGTTATGACATTGATAATATTATTTCTATGTATGAAAAGAATGCAGATGCTGTAACAGAACTGGTAAATAACAAAAAATATAACATGTTTCTTAAAAATATAAATGCCAGAAATATAGAATTATTCGCTAATAAAAATTTAGTTAACGAAATCAGTAATGAAATCCCGGAAAATACTGTTGATTATTCTTTTTCTAGGCCTTATCTAGAAAACCAATGGCAGGTTACATTTAAAACCGATGATGGTTCCAAAACACTATTTATAAATAAAAATAATGATAGTTATACAATCTCGGCTCGTGAAACAACTCATAAACAAGGAGATAATACCCGTGTAAGAAAAGAATTTGCAGACGGAACCGTTTTAGTCGAAGAAATACAATATACAAATATATCAGCTGATAATACAACAATACCTTTTCCTAACTCCCTTAAAAAAACACTTTATGATAATCAAGGAGTACAAACCCGTTCTGAAGTAATTGCACCGTCACAAGACAAACCGGGAGCATATACAATAAATGTATATGAAAGAGGTTTAAATCAAAGAATGAAAAAGAAGCCTGCAGGTACTGTCCAAATGTACGGCTCAAAAAATCAAGGAAGTAAAACCGTAAGAACAGTAACATCAGAGGATGGTTCTATCACATCACATACTATCATACAAGGGCCTAAAGGTTCCGGCATGACCTATCAAATAAAAGATAAAAACGGCAATATTCTTGCAAATATTGAACGCCGTCATAGGAAAATTGATGATAACCATTACACGAGTTCTTTTAACGGACAAAAATATGATATGCAATTTTCAAATGACAAAATAACTGTATCTAAAACTGATAATGACGGGAATGTTATAGAAACAATAGAACTTGACTCTAATCAGCTAGATTTTAATTTAATAGATTTGTATAAACAGCTTCCGGGAGATTATCTGTTTAAGATAAAAGATATGAATACTAAAATAACATTTGATAATTCTAACAAAATAACTGACAAAAATAATGCTTGTTTTAGCTTTGTAGATAATACAATTTATATATCTTCTGAATTAAAAAATAATCCGTTTGTTTTTGCACACGAACTCGGTCATGCAATAGATTTTAATTCAGGAATAATTAGTAAGAATCCTGACTTAGCAAAAGTATATCAAGAAGAATTAGAAGCATATAAATCTGCAACTTCTGATGCAGAAGGGCAATCTATTGATTACTTTACAAATCAAGAGAATGGCACAGCTATACCTGAAAGCATTGCAGAAACCCACGCATTAATGAGCGGGATGATAAATGAAGATTTCAATACAATAATGCTTCGTAGTGTTGTATTGCAGCAGCATTTTCCGAAAACTATAGCTAAAATATCGGAACTTATCCAAACAACACCGATTCAAAAAAACAATCAAGGGAATAACGGTTCATTACAACATATACCAGAACAATATGTAATGAGACCTAACAGACCTCATCTTCCTGAACCGGGTTCTTTAAAGAAAATACCTACAGATCTTAAAGATATATCCAAAATTACTCCTGAAATTACACAGGAAGAATTGAATATTGAATCAGGAACTATTATTGAATATATAAATCCTAATGCTGCAAAAGATAAATTAGATAAACCGGAGAACAAACGTTTAACAGAACAAGGAGAAGAATTAGTCTGGAGAGCAGCAGAAGGGCTACGGCAAAATGCACTCTCTGTCGAAAACGATATTGTTAAATTCATGTATGAAGCAGGTCTTGCAAAAGATGAAACCTTAAGCCACAGAAGTAAAGGTTTACAAAGTCTGCACGATAAACTGAGAACATACTTGATTGAAAATCCTGATAAAACATTAGAAGATGCTATAAGATCAGTAAAAGATTCTATCGGAGTTAGAACGGTTAACAAATCTGTTAGTTTTGCTAATCATCCGGAAGTAAAAGAACTTTTAGAAAAAGGTGATATTAAATCTGCGCAGTTAAAAGCTGTTGAGTTGGAATCTGATTATGTTCTTCAAGGTCTGATGGGTATTATAGATAAAATGGCTGATGGAACAGCAGATATAAAACTTACCCGTGTAGCTAACTATATGGGAGAAGATGGTATTCCGTATTTTACTGAAAACCAGTTAAATAAATTAAGGAACCATGCATACTCTAAAGGAATTGACATTCCGATTGTTGAGCGTACTACAAATGCAGCTGAAAGAGTATCTGCAGATGATATCTATAATGAAAATGCTTCAACAAAAATAAGAAAATCAGGATATACCGCATTACAAATGAATTTTGTAACAAAAGACGGAGATATTTTTGAATGGCAATATAGAGGTGATAAATTAAATGACTTTGGAGAAGGAGAACACGTTCCGTATGATTTAAGAACAGGGAAAGATATCATTGGAAATGACAAAGTTCTAACCCCTCTATATGAACCAATGAAAGAACTTTTGCAAAATAAAGATATCATGCCGGATAATTTATACAAAGAGTATAATGCATACCTAACTGCTCATTATAAATATCTACGACTCACAGAACTTGGATTTGAAGCAGAAAAGCCAAAACTTCCTAAAGGAATTGATGAAAGATTAAGAGCGGATAATCTTATTTTATTACACGACATTGCTGACAAACTAAAAAAAGGTAAAATTACCCAAGAAGAAGCACTTAAAGAATATAATGATAAATTAATTAGAAATACTGATGATAATGTTACGGATATTTCATACAAAGATGCCCTGACTAATATAGTAAATGATGCAGATATTGATAGATACGAAGCCAGAGTAAGACTTTCGAAAAGAGGAGATAACAAAACTGTTGATTATAGTATTTTAACAAAATCTTGCATGGACAAAAGCGGGAAAATTAAAAATAACCTTGTCAGATTAGCAGAAGATTTGAGAAGTAAAGGTATTAATGATGATATAATTGCAAGCTTTTTGAATAAATTCAAAAATGATAACGGCCAAATTCCTAGTGATATAATGAATAATTTTAACCAATTTATTAATAATTATAAGCAAGGAGTCCTGAATAATCGGGTTATTTCTGCATTTTTGGCAATACCTTACAAATCAGGAACAAAAAATCTAGACATGAGTTTTATGCCTAAAATCATTGAACTATCAAAAGAAAAAACAATTCCGCTTAAAGCATTGCAAACAATGTCTGATGTTTATTCCAAGATTGATATCAACAAATCTCCTGATGGATATGATTATCTGACAGCAGTTACTAAAAATATTTTTTCTCGAAATGATAAAATATTAAATGACTTAAGAGATGCTGATTTAAAAAATATACTATCATCACTTATCGCAAAAGACGGAAGTATAGATAAAAATGCAGGAGATATTGTTTCTGCGCTTTTTGATGTAAATCTTGGCAAAAACAAAATAGCACAGCTTATTTCTTCATCAAAAAATACCCTGACCGGCAAAATTGATGATTCTTTTAAAAATGATTTACTACAATTTATATCAATGGGAAAAAACATAAAACCTGCCTATACTCAATATACGATTCAACAACTTATTGCAGCATCTACAATAACAAAAAATACAATAATTAATGGTAAAAATACTGTTTATAATATACATGATTTGACAGAATTTAAAAAGTATTTTAACGAATACGTTAATCAACAAAAACAAATGGGTATAACAAAATATCCAATTGAACACTTGAGAAATGCTTCTTTAATTTTCAAAGTAATAAAGAATCCGGACGGAACAATCAATACCGCAAAACAACAGCTTGCCAAAAGTATGATTGCAAACAAATTTACAACATCAGCGATACAAGAAGTTATAATCCGTGCAAGTAATCCTAATGGAACGCTTAACCCAAGAATTGTACAAGCCTTTGTAAAAAATTATAACAATCTGCCTAAAGAAGAAAAAGCAAATCTTATAAGCGTTGATATAAAACTTGAACAAGGCATTCTAAGACAAACGATGAGATTTAAAGACGGCTCATCTAAGATTTTTGATATTAATCCTGTAAACGTCGATGTAAAAATTCCTTATGATATTCAAACAAGGAAATCAAATAATAACAATTTATATATTAAACTTAAAGACTCACAAAGAGGGAAAACAACTAAAACGACATCAAAAAATGGTAAAACCATATCAGAAATAACAATTATAAATGATGTTAATGGAAATAAAATCGGTACAGAATATGTTTCAAGAAGTTCTGCAGGAGATGGTATACTAGACGTAAGATTTAGAGACAATGAAGGAAATACTCACATACTAAGCTCTGCAGAAAGAGATTTAAACGGAAATTTGGTTGTAAAAAAAGATTTTTACTCAAATAACGGAACAAGAACCCAGTACGATTATACAGAAAATCCAAATGGCTCATACAATAGCACCTATATAATTACAGATTCAAGCGGAAAAGTATTGTTAAACGAAAACAGAACATTTACGGTTATTGATGAGACACATTTTAAAAGTTCTATTAATGAACAAGAATATGATATACAAATTGACGATCTCAATGTTATGACAGTTACCAATTCTGCTGGAGAAAAAGTTAGATTTGACTTAGATAGTAAAACTTTAAATAATTACAATGATTTTAAATATTTATTGACACGCATTCCAGGACATGAATTTTTCAATATGGCTAAAACAGGTTTAGCATCTATTAGTTTTATGTCCGAAAATAATGCTCACTATATACCAGGAGAAAACGTAATAGAGCTTGGGAATGGGCATAATACATTATCAACATTTTTCCATGAATTTGGACATAATAAAGATTGGTTAATCAATTCAAATAATTATCGTAATGTGATAAGAGATGATAAACAATTCCTGCAAATATACGAGAACGAACGTATTGCTTTTATGAAAGATTTTCCAAATCTGCAAAGAGATTTCATATCATATTTTATATCTTTGGACAACCCGCAATCAAGAGGAAATCAAAGCCAAAGAGAGGTGATTGCCGAATCAAATAATATTTTATCGACTCCAAAACAAGGAGAAGGAATGGAATTTAGAAAATATTACTTACAACGATATTTTCCGGAAACAATTGCATACCTAGCAAAAAAATTAAATCCTGATGTTTATAATAAATAAAATATGCTATATTTAATTATATGAGGTTATAATGAATAATAAAATTACACAAAATAATGTACAAAGTTTCAAATCCGTAAATGGAGTAAACAAAATGAATACTGAAAATTATTATGAAGATAATGTATATGAACTTATTGATAAAATTACCAATCGTGCAGAACGAGAAGTGCCAGAATACGGAGATTTTGCTCCTGTATATGAAGAATTTAAAAATATAAACACTAAACTCCCAGTCAGTAAATATCAACTCAAGGTACTAAAAATGCCTAAAGAAGATGTACCAGATGAAAAACAACGTTTTATTCAAGCGGCTGTATATGCTCCGGCAGGGGACTATAATGCCAATATTCTATTGGCTGCCGGCCATAAAGATAAAATATTAAATGAACTAAAATCAGATAAATTTCCGGAAAAACTTAATAATGCATTTATTAATCTTGTAGACCTGCTTCAAAATCCTGATTAATATCCGACACTTAACCCTGCACAGATATTGATAGACTGTCCTGTAACACCTTTTGCAGTATTTGATATCAAATATTTCACCATACCGGCAATCTCAATCGGTTTAACAAATCTTTTCTGCGGGATACACTCAACAATTTCTTCTTTTGAAAATTCGCTTTCATCTATAGAGGAATTGCCTAAATCGGTTTCCACCCATCCGGGATTTATTGTATTAATTGTAATACCGTATTGAGCAACCTCTAACGCAATTGCTTTTGTCATCCCAATTAAACCGGCTTTTGATGCTGAATAAATACAGGCTCCGGATTCTCCCATTACCCCCGAAATTGAACCGATATTTACAATCCTTCCCCAATTTTGTGATTCCATATATGGGAGTGCTCTTGAGATAATATACATCGGAACTTCTAAATTTACTCTTGTCAACCGCTCTATTTCCGGCATGGTGATTTTATCAGATTCTTTGTAGATATATTCCCCTGCATTATTGATTATGACATCGATTTTATTTTTTTCTATATACTCCCCGAGTATTTCTATATCTTTTTCAAAATCACATACAAGGTAATTTTTATACTGTTTTAATCGTTCCTCGCATCTTCCGACAGCAAATATTTCGCCCTCTAAATTGTGTGCAATACATTCTCCGATTCCTTTTGATGCACCTGTAACCAATATATTCATCCTATTAACCTCTTAATTACATAATATGCCATATAAATTCCTGCAGTCGACGCTACAAATGGAGTTGATGATGGAATAATTTTGGTAAATTCAATTTCTTCTCCGGATTGTGTGACTATATGTTCAACTTCTGAAATCTTTTCCTCGACATGCGGAGATTCATCACTGGTAACTACAATTATGCCTGTTTCTATTCCTCTTTTCTTTAGTTGATATAAAACATTTGATACAAAAGGGGCTTTTTTATTATGGATTTCTGAAATATCCGAAATATAAAGTTTTGTAGGGTCAATTCTATTTCCCGCCCCCATTGAACTTATAACCGGAATATTATTTTTGACACAGTATTCTAAAAGCGAAACCTTAGACCGCATAGTATCAATTGCATCAATGGCAAAATCTGCATAAAATTCACCGGTTGTATAAAAATCATTAACAATATTCAGTTTAATATCAGGATTAATATCTTTTAACCGCTGCTTAAAAAGTTCTGTTTTGTTTTCGCCAATGGTTGAATTCAGGGCAATAATCTGACGGTTGATGTTTGTTTCTGATACAGTATCAAAATCAACAATAGTTAATTCCCCGACTCCGGCTCTTGCAAGCATTTCAACAGAGTAACCGCCGACTCCGCCAAGCCCGAAAACTGCAACATGAGATTTAGAAAGCTTTTCTTGTGCTTTCTTTCCCCAAAAAAGTTCGTTTCTAGCAAATATCATTATCTAACGATACCAAATCCTAATAAAAATACACAAAATAAAAATACTAATGCAACTATAGCTGTTATTTTATTTAATCTTTTTTCAGCACCTTTTTGAGAGGCAAACATTTGTGATGCTCCGCCAAACCCTGCAATACCATCTCCTTTAGGTGAATGCAATAATATTAAACCTGTAAGTAATACTGCTGATAAAACTTGTACAGCCCAAACAAACCCTAACATTTTTTCTCCTTTTTAATAAAATGTGCACGTTTTGAATTCAGCCTAATGTTATCAAATGTGTACAGCCTCGCAGGACGCTTTGAAGTTGACTTTGAAAACTCATCGAGTTCTCTTAATCCTTCTGTTTGAATAACTTTTTTCCTGAAATTTCGTTTATCCAGCTTCTTACCCATTATGAGTTCATACGCTTTTTGCATTTCGGTTAAAGTAAATTTTTCGTTTAATAGTTGGTATGCAACAGGGCACATTTCTAAACGTTCTCTTGTTCTTTTTAAAGAGTATTGAATAATTTCTTTATGGTCGAACGCAAGAGCAGGCAAATCATTAACTTTATGCCATGCTACATTATCAGTAGATATTACATCAACATCTTCAGCTCTAATCAAGGCAAAATAAGCACATGTTATAACACGAGATACAGGGTGTCTTAGAGGATCACCAAATGTATACAATTGTTCAAGGTAAATATTATCAACATTTGTTTTTTCTTTAAGAATTCTCATTGCCGCAGCATCCAAATCCTCAGACATACGGACATAACCGCCCGGAATTGCCCACTTACCTTTGAACGGTTCGTTTTCACGTTTTACAAGCAAAACTTTTAATTCATCGTTCTTGATAGTTAATATAACTGTATCTACAGTTATTTCATGTGTTTTTGTTTCATTAAACATAAATAATCCTCAATTTAATTATATTATAAACATGTAAAATTTGAACAGTTTGTAAAAATAATTAAAATTTGCTTTATAAATTATTATGTTTAGTCTATCTTTAATAAGTAATACATAACAGGAGAGGGATATATGTATAATGTTGCAATTATCGGAGCAGGCCCGGCAGGAATCTTTTCTGCGCTTGAAATTGTCAAACTAAAACCTGATTGGAAAGTTGTACTTATAGAAAAAGGGGACAAAATTGAAGACAGAAAATGTCTTTTAAGAGAAGGTTATTCAAAATGTCCTACATGCAAAAAATGCGGACTTCTTTGCGGTTGGGGAGGTGCAGGCGCATTTTCAGACGGAAAACTTACGCTCACTCCTGATGTCGGCGGACACTTAATTGACTATATGTCAAGAAAAAAGGTTGAAGACTTAATTGATTACGCAGACAAGCTATATCTTGAATTTGGTGCAACTGATGAAGTATTCGGAACAGACCAAAAAACATTTGATGAACTTGAACGTCAAGCGTCTTTAGCCGAACTTAAGCTGGTACATTCTCCTGTAAGACATTTGGGGACTGAAAGAAGCCTTGATGTATTAAAAAATATGCAGGACTATTTGATGGATAAAATTACTATCCTTAATAATGTTTCTGCCAAGAATTTTATTGTTGAATGCGAACAAGTAAAAGGTATCGTACTTGATAATGGTGATACAATTGAGGCAGAATATACAATTATTGCACCGGGAAGAGAAGGAGCCGATTGGTTAACACACGAATTTGCCAAAAATAAAATAGGAATGGTAAATAATGCAGTTGACATCGGAGTACGGGTAGAACTTCCTGCGCCTGTATTTGAGCCAATTACAAGTAAATTGTATGAATCAAAACTTATTTATTATTCACCAACATTTGGAGATGCAGTAAGAACTTTCTGTATGAATCCAAACGGTGAAGTTGTACAAGAGAATTATAACGGTATTGCAACTGTTAACGGGCATAGTTATGCAAATATAAAAACCAGAAATACAAACTTTGCACTATTAGTAAGTGAACAATTTACCGAACCATTTAAAGAACCGATTGCCTACGGTCAAAGAATTGCATCTTTAGCCAATATGCTCGGCGGCGGAATTCTTGTTCAAAGATTCGGTGATTTACTTGACGGCAGACGCTCAACTCCAGATAGAATTAAATCAAGTATAATTGAGCCGACACTTAAATGTGCAACTCCCGGTGATTTGAGTCTTGTATTGCCATACAGGCAGCTGACAAGTATTATAGAAATGCTTTATGCTTTGGATAAAATTGCACCTGGTACAGCATCACGCTATACACTTTTATACGGTATTGAAGTTAAATTCTACTCAGCAAGAGTAAAACTAACGAATGATTTAGAAACTGAAGGAGTAAAAAATCTCTTTACAATAGGAGACGGCGCAGGTGTTACAAGAGGTCTAATTCAAGCATCTGCATCAGGAGTACATGTAGCAAGAGTAATTTGCTCTAGATAGTATTACGTGGTATAATTCGGGGTATGGATAATAAATTTACTTTTAAAGGCATGACGGCACAAAGAAAGTTAATTTTGCAAGGATTTGTATTAAGTACAATCTTGCTTCTATTTATTGCTGGGCTTGCAGTGTTCAATATCCAACAAAACCTGAATAACGGGTATAAAAATTTTGGGCAAATATTATCCAAAACACTTGCAATTGAAAGTGTTGAAATAACTAAAGATATACCTGAATCAGCAAAAGCTGAGACATTAAGAGCACATTCGGATTCTATCTTAAGAAGTAATGAAGATATTGCGTTTATTGAATTTAGAGATGTTAATTCAAAAATAATATATTCAAGCCGTGACAGTTACTACAATCAAGCACAAAATGCACTGATTTCAGTAAGTTCTCCAATGATTGCTAAAACTCCGGCAGGTTCAACCGTTGTCGGTTCGGTTATGGTTGGATTATCAGGAACTATTATTGATAAAATTTCTACAACTACCAGAGCTTCTTTGATTTTTGCATTTCTTGTAGCCTGGCTTGCTGTTATTGCGATTGTATTCATGGATACAATTCTTATTACAAGAGAACTTAAACAGCTACATGAAGGGGTTCAAAAAATTTCATCCGGCGAATTCGGATATAATATTGACTGCAAAGATTCAAGCCGAGAAATTCAGGAACTTTGTGACGCTTTCAATAGAATGTCTAATCGTTTGAGCAAGTATAACGAACAAACAATGGAAAGTATTACTCTTGAACGCAACAAACTGGAAGCTGTATTAATGAGTATTGCAAACGGAGTTGTTGTTTGTGACAACTACGATAATGTAGTTCTTATAAATGAACAAGGGAAAAAACTTCTTGAAGTAGAAGATGAAGACATTATAAATACTAAAATAAACCAGTTCTGTGATACGAATGGAGAACTTTGTTTTAAAGAAAAAATCGAACTATTTAAAGATACACCTCTAGAAGAAATGGAAAAAGCCCCTCTGACATTCAATATTGAAGTGGCAAAGAATGTTATTAAATCCGTTATATCTCCTATGTTTTCAAGAAGCGGAGATTATGTCGGATATATTATTGTACTCATTGATGTTACAAAAGAAGTTGAAATGGAACAATTGAGAGGGAATTTTATCTCTAATGTTTCTCACGAACTAAGAACTCCGGTAACTGTTTTAAGAAGCTATATTGATACACTTTATAATTATGGCAATGATTTTGATTTTAATACACAAAAAGAATTTATTGGTGTTATGAACCAAGAAATAATCCGACTTAATACAATGGTAAATGATATTCTGGATTTTTCAAGGTATGAATCTCAAAACTTAAAACCTCAAATGAAAGAAGAAAATATTGTAGATATTATAAATGATTGTATAGAACAGGTTAAAGTACTAGCAGAAGAGCATCATCTTGTATTCTCTGTAATGATAGAACCTGACTTACCTTTGGTTATGTTGAATAGAGAAAGTATAACCAGAGCATTAACAAACATTATCTCTAATGCAATTAAATATTCTCCCGATGGGAAAAGAATAAAAATCAGAGCAGAACGTTCCAGAGTAGGTGATTATCTGGAAGTAAGCGTTGAAGATCAAGGTCCTGGTATCGCTGAAGAATATCAAAAGAAAGTGTTTGACAGATTCTTCCGTGTTGAAAATGATACACACACAGTTAAAGGAACCGGTCTTGGACTCCATCTTGTTAAAATTGCAATAGAAAAACATCATAACGGTCAAGTATTTGTTCAATCTAAACTCGGCGAAGGTGCAACATTCGGTTTCAGAATTCCTTTTGTGCAGAAAAATGAGGAAGACGAATATATTTCCGGAGTAGATGTAAGAGAGCATGATTCTAACAAAGATGAAATGCCGCAGCAATCAAGCATGGAGAATAATAACGGATGGGAAATAACACTAGAGAAACATTAGTTACAAACAGTTATGAAGATACAATAAAATTACTTACTTCAAAAGGTAAGTTTTTCATTGATTTAGGATTAGATAGAACCAGAGAAGTATTATCTCTTCTTGGGAATCCTCAAGAAAAAATTAAATGTATCCAGATTGCGGGTACAAATGGAAAAGGTTCTGTCGCCGCAATTTTGAGTGCAATACTAACTGCTGCAGGCTTTAAAACAGGGCTTTATACAAGTCCGCATATATTCGACTATACTGAACGTATAAAAATTGATGACATTGATATTTCAAAAGACGATTTCACTAAATATATATCATTAGCAATTGAAACTGCCGGTTCTAATGAAGTACATTTAACCGAGTTTGAAATTTTAACAGTTGCAATGTTTAAATACTTTGCAGACAATAATGTTGATATTGCCATACTTGAAACAGGGCTTGGCGGCAGACTTGATGCAACAAATGTTGTATCGAAAAACATGTGTTCTATAATTACTCATATTGATTTAGACCATACAGAAAGACTTGGTGATACAAAAGATAAAATTGCATACGAAAAAGCCGGAATTATAAAACCGGAATGTCCTGTTATTACATCTGAAGGATATGAAGCAATTAAAAATCGTGCTGATGAATTAAATTCTATGTTCGTTCTAACAACGCCTTATGTAGAACCGGCATTTTTTAAATCATTATCTTTAAAAGGACTTCATCAACAAGAAAATCTTGCGCTTGCAATAGCTGCTATAAGATTATTATTTAAAAATATTGACGATAATACAATTATAAAAGGACTAATGCGTGTTCATCATTTATGCAGATTCCAGTATATTAAGGAGAAAAATCTACTTATTGACGGGTCTCATAATCCTAATGGTATTAAAGCGCTGGCTGAAAATCTGGATATATATTTCCCTGATATGAAAAGAAGATTTATATTCGGATGTTTAAAAACAAAAGATTTTAGAAAAATGGTTGATATTTTATTTAACTTTGACAGATATGAAGATAATCCTCCGGAGATTTATTTTTATCAATTTGATAATGAACATGCCTGTTCTGCAGAAACATTACAGGATACCTGCATCTATTTTTCAAAAAAATTAAATACAATCGACGAAATTGAGTTTTCAGATGATGTATTAACTGTTGTATGCGGTTCATTTTATATGTTGCCGCATATAATTAAAAAGGAATGGCTTAATTAAGGGAATTAAACTTAGATAACATCTAGTTTACATAATTCTTTATACCCGCAAAAGCTGCAAGTTTTTTCCTGAACAGTTAAAGGTATGTTAAATTCAAGATTCCTGATTTTCCTATACGTTTCAAGAACAAGATTTTCAATATAGTCCATATCTTCTTGAAAGAGTTCAAGAGTAACGGATTTTGTATGGTTTTCTACATATATTACACCAACTTTAGAAACCTTAAATCCGGTTTTCTTTTCAAAAGCATATTTATAACAACAAAGCTGGATATAATAATCCTCTTTTGCACCTCCGGGTCTATACTGGTTCTTACTGACAGGAGTACTCGTTTTATAGTCATACAATGCGTATGTTCCATCGGATAGTTTTTCCGCCCTGTCAATTTTTCCGTTCAATAATTCATCACCGAATAATACTCCGTCAAACTTATCTTCAACAGCATAAATCATTGATTTTGGAGTTTCGCAAAAATGAGGATAATAGTTTTCAAATACAGACAGACCTCTTTTAATAAAAGTTTCTTTATCGGTTTTAGACTTAAAAATTTCCCTATCGGCTCTCTTTTTAAATAACTCAATAGCCTCTTCTTTTGAAAAATATTCATCAGCCGCTGCTGATTGCTCTAAAACTGAATGGATTGCAGAGCCATAGTTTGCAGCATCCCAATCTACATCTTCGAGGTTAATACCAAGAACGTATTCATAGAAGAATTTACGTGGACAGGATTTATAAGAATTAATCATTGAAGGGCTCAAGATAATAGAACTAACCCTGTCTTTCAACTCATCTTCAAGCAGTTTTCGATTATCAATAGTTTCTCTTGATATAGACTTATAATACTCTGTTATATAATCTTCTTCCTTATACTCAAATTCTTTTTTATCAAAATCAAACTCATTGAGCGGCTCAAGGTATTTTGTTACTGTTTTTAATTTACCATTGTCTGCTTCTGAATAAGAAATCGTTAAATCGTATTTTGCACGTGTAATTCCAACAAATAATTGTTTAATAAGTTCTGAATCTTTTTTTAATTCTGCATCATCATCAGACTCCGGAATATCTGTTACCAGTTTATACTCTGTCGGCATTGAAAATGCCTCCCAATTCTGCGATAGAAGATTTGGTAAATATACATGTTCAAATTCACGGCCCTTTGATGAATGATATGTCAAAAGCTGAACTGCATTTTGAACAACGTTACTTTTTTCTGTAGTTAATTCAATATCGTTCTCTTTACAATAATCCAGTCTATTTATGAAGTCATTTAATGTCGAAGAAGTATCTAAATCCATCAAATTAGTTGCTTCATCTATCATCTTTTTTATCCCGAGAATATTTTCAAGTCTATTTTCCGGATGTTTAAAGAAATATTCAAGAATCCCTGTTTTATTCAAAACCTCTATTACACTGTTTCGAAGATTGTTTGTCGAAATATACGTTTTTAACTCTTTAAATGTTTTTAAAAACTTACTAATTCTAATCTCGTCATCCCATCCGGACAACCGTTCCATGTTAGTTATAAAATCATTGTTATCCCGCCCTGAACGTTTATGCTCTTTTAATAGTTTATTATAATCCATCAATGATATTTCAAACGGCTGAGTTAATAGCAATCCAAAAAGTTTATCTGAACACAAAACCTGATTATTTAATGCCTTTAAATAAAAATATAGTGCAAGCACTGATTTTATTGTAAAAATATCAACCCCTTCATTAAGTTGTACTGGAATATTCTTTGATTTTAAAAGTTCAGCAAACGTTCTTAGTTCTTTTTTCTTTTTTGAAATAATTGCGATTTGTGAAAGCTTTAATTCAGGCTCTGAATGAATCAAATTGTTTATATCCTCAACTATATGATTGTATTCTTGAGTAATTTCGCCAAATTGCCATCTTTTTACTTTACGTTCTTTTGAAATAATATCTTTATTTTTCGCAGTCAAAGATTTTGTAATTGAATAATTTTTAAACATTGGATTTGATTCTAAACGAGTTTTATCTTGATTTAACAATTTATAACTCATATCAAGAATTGATTGTGTCGAACGATTATTCTCTGTTAAACAAATAACTTCTGTATCAGGATATTTTGTTAGAAAATTCTCAATATTTTCTGAATTTGCGCCTTGAAATCCATAGATTATCTGGTCATCATCTCCAACTACAAATACATTCGGCTGCTCCTTAGACTCTAATAGAGAAAATAGTATGCTATTCTGTAAATCATTCGTATCTTGATATTCATCAACAAGAAAATACTCGTATTTAGAAGAGATTAGGTTCAAAAAGTTCATATCATCATTAAACTTTGCAATAACAAGATTAATCATATCCGCAAAATCAATATAGCCATTTTCAAACATTTTTTTAGAATAAAGTTCGTATATATTCCAAATTTCTTTAGCCTTTTCAATATTTGCATTAATTTTTTCTAATTCTTTATACCTGGTAACATTTTTAGT
The DNA here is from genome assembly GCA_944324835.1 of Candidatus Gastranaerophilales bacterium. GTDB lineage: Bacteria > Cyanobacteriota > Vampirovibrionia > Gastranaerophilales > Gastranaerophilaceae > UMGS1585. The sequence continues at coordinate 12,464 of CALUXV010000020.1, read as the reverse complement.
ATTACCTTGCGCTTCTCTTTCTGCTATTTCTAACTCTAAAGATTCTTTAGCTCTAATAAATTTAGGATTAGTATGCAATGAGTCAAAATAAGTTTTTTTATCAATCCGTTTAGACTTAATTCTTTCAACCGTATTTACAAAAGTTCCTAAATAATAGTATTTCCCTCCCCTCTCCGCAACGAAATACTTTAAATCTGCTTCATCAATGGATTCCATCATTAATTCTCGTTTTACAGTCTCTGTTATAAGTTTTATATCCGGAGACAATCCAAATTCTTCAGGATAATGTTTTAAAATTTCATTACAAAATGAATGATAGGTATAAATATTAACAGATGCTGCCAAAACACCTATCTCTTTTATAATACGGTGCCGCATTTCAGATGCTGCAGCATCTGAAAATGTTAAACAAAGAATTTTGTCAGGAGCAATTCCTCGTTTGAGCATCGCCGAAATTCTATGAATTACGGTAAAAGTTTTCCCTGTACCGGGACCTGCAAGAACCAGTATTTGACCGTTTATTGTATCAATACACTTTTGTTGCGCTGCATTGGGTGTTATAACCTTTTTTTCCATAACTTCTACCATATATCATTCCTTATAATTCAAAATGCTCACTTTTATCCAAAACATGATTATCACGCCAGTAACTATTATAAACTCTTGCATCACGGATTATTTTAAGCCACATATTATAATTTTTTTGAAAACGTACTTTATCTCTGTCAATATACTGAATAGTCATTATACCTTCTGCAGCTTTAGTTGTTCTGAATATTTCACCTTGTCCGGGTATACCTTTATAAGTATTAGTTGTTCTGACTGCAATTGAATCAACTACGGAATATCTCAAATAATGATATCTGCCTGTAGGATTCTGACTCATTAGTTGTGCAGTTAATTTATCCGATAGTTGATAAGTCGGGGATTCATTTCCCTTATAAGAGTGTACAATAACTGTTTGTTTCCAGTTATTCGCTTTCTGTCCTTCAGGGACATATTGCAAAATTGCTTCTGTTCCGATATTTCTATAATACGCCTTAATCCATTTTGTATTTCTAGGGAAATCAATAATTATAGTTTCATAAGCCAACGCCGCTAATGAAAATATAATACTAAATACTATACTGAGTAAAAGGTGTTTTTTCATTACTAAATTCTACCTCTATTCCTAAAATATCTTTAAATACATTCAGAATTAATATTTCGCTTTCAAAATGACCTATATCAAAAATAACTTTTGAGGATTCTACTGCCGTATGGTATTTTACATCACCGGTTACAAAAGCATCCGCATCAGTTGTTTCGATAAACTCAGAACCGGAACCTGCACAAAAAGCAATTTTTTTAATTTTATCTATTCCATCATTATTAATTATTCGCAAATTCTTAGATATTCTATATAATTTATTGCTCAATTCATCAACTGTAATATCAGTACTTACAACTCTAACAAAATCATTTACCATCAAAAAATCCTTAAAACCCAATGCCTTAATAAGGGTTTCTGTTGTACCATTTACAGCTTTATCCATTGGAGTATGTGAAGCATATATATTAATATTCCGGAACTTTAAAGGAACAGCAAATAACGGATGATGAGAAATAATCATATCACATTGTTTTTCTTGCGCTTGTTTAAAAACATTGTCAGTAATTGTCAAGGCTAACATAACTTTATTTACATCTGCTATATTATTATCTACAACCCAGCCTGAACAATCCCAATCTTCTTGAGTTTCAATCGGAGCAATCTTTTCTATTCTTGATACAAGTTCGTATTTATTCAAAAACTTTCTCCAAAATTTTTCTTGCAATCTCTGACTTTGATGACTTGTCTAAATGTTCAATGTTTAATTTATTATCTAATATGTAAACTTCATTTTCATCACTTGAAAAACCGATATCTTTTCTGGAGATATCGTTTGCAATTAAATAATCACACCCTTTATTTTGAATCTTAATTTTTGCGTTTTCAATTAAATTTTCACTTTCAGCGCAAAAACCAACTATTTTTGTTATTTTGGCACTGTCTGCAAGTTCTTTTAATATATCAGGATTTTTAACAAGCGAAATTTGTATTTCATAATCAGAAGTTTTTTTCATTTTTTGATTATTGTATTCTTTAATTCTATAATCTGCAACTGCTGCAGCCATAATAATACAATCCACATTGTTATTGAATTTCAGAATTTCTTTTTCCATATCAAGCGCCGATTCGACTTTAACCACATTATACGGCTTATTAATATCAAAAGTTGAAACAAGAGTCACATCGGCTCCCAATTTGTATGCAGCATCCGCCAGAGCTGTTCCCATTTTGCCCGACGAAAAGTTTGAAATATATCGGACAGGATCAATTTTTTCTATTGTTCCGCCTGCAGATATAACTATTTTTTTACCTGCAAGAATATTGTTTTGATTCAAAATCTCTAATGTTTTGTTGTATATTTTATCCAGCGAGCATAAACGACCTTCGCCGGTTGTGCCGCAGGCAAGAAATCCGGATTCCGGATTCAAAATATTGTATCCAAATTTTTCTAATTTTGATACGTTCTCTTGAACAAATTGGTTTTTCCACATATTAGTATTCATTGCAGGAGCAATAATAATCGGTTTGTTGAACGCACAAACCGTTGTTGTTAAAAGGTTATCACATATCCCGTTTGCTACTTTAGAAATAGTGTTTGCTGTTGCAGGAGCAATAACCATAATATCAGCTTCATCGCATAAGGATATATGTTCAGGTTTGTATTCTTTTATATCAAAATTATCAACAAATACTTCATTTTGAGATAACGATTCTAATGTTAAAACAGTAACAAGATTGAGAGCGTTAGGAGTTACCATTACACGAACATTTGCCCCTTCTCTTTTATACATCCTTATTAATTCACATATCTTGTAGGCCGCAATACCAGCTGTTATCCCTATCAATATTGTTTTATCTTTTAACAAAATTATACTCCAATTATTTTTAAAATTTGATTAACCGCATTATCTACGGTATCATTTATTACTACATAATCATATTGTTTTGAGTTTTCAATTTCAAGCTTTACAAATTCAAGCCTTTTTTGAATAGCTTCTTCAGTTTCAGTATGTCTGCCCCTCAAGCGCGCTTCCAATTCTTCCAATGATGGCGGTGCGATAAATATTAAAACTGCATTCGGCATTTTCTCTTTTACTTGCAAAGCACCTTGTGTTTCTATCTCTAACAAAACATTTTTATTATTTGCAATGCATTTTTCAATATATGACTTTTTTGTTCCATACAAATTTCCGGAAAACTCCGCCCACTCAACAAATTCATCATTATTAATACTTTTATTGAAATCTTCTCTCGTAACAAAGAAATAATTTACACCGTCTTTTTCTCCGGGTCTTGGCTGTCTTGTAGTACAAGAAATTGATAAATTTAAATCAGGACATCTTTCTAAAAGAGACTTAATAACAGTCCCTTTACCGACACCTGATGAACCTGATATTACTAATAATTTTGCATTCATTTGATTAGAATTTTAGCTAAAAGTTGCGACTTTTTCAAGTGCTTCTTGTTTTTGCTTGTTTAATCTTTCAATTGTTTTTGCAGTAATAAAAGGTAAGTCCATTTTTTCTGTAAATATTTCAATATAGCACATTTTATCTTGATGTTCTGCAAGTCTTAATGCTGTATCAAACTCTCTATCGGTTGTTGCTGTGGCAATCCAAATATCACCTGCAAATAGTTCAGGAAGTTTTGAATAATTCCAATCCGCAATTTCATTAAATGAATCATCCGGGTCATTTGATAAAATTCTCTCAATAGTATACCCGGAATTATTTAAAACAATCACTATAGGCTTAAGACCTCTTCTCATCATATTCCCGATTTCTGTTGCCGTCAATTGATGAGAACCGTCACCTGTAAACAAAATTGTACGTCTTGTTTTATCAGCCAAACATCCGCCAAATGCCGCAGGTGTAGCCCAGCCGATTGAGCCCCACAATGTTTGAGTATTTGCAATCACATTTTCCGGCAATTTCATTGCAGAAAATCCGTGCATTATAATACCTGTTTCAATAAATAATAAATCGCCAGGTTTGAAAAATTCTTGTAATCTTGGATATATATAATCAGATGTTAACTTTTTATCCGAGATTTCAGGATGCTTATACCCGATATCAGATGGAACAATACGGTTATCACGTTTATTGACAACTTTTGTTAATTCATTTAAAACATCTGACATTCTAATATTTTCATACTTTTTATTATTTATTACAGAATATTCCCCATAAATTGCAATATAATCATCAGGTTTATAAGGAAGTGCAAAACCAAAAGTATTTAAATCACTGTAAATAGGCCCTACAGATATTGCACAATCAGTTTCCATAAGATATTTTTGCGCCATATCATTCCCAAATGCACTTATGAATGTCCCAAGATAATTTTCTTTACCGTAATCTATAATACCTTTTCCCATCAAGAAATTACTTGCAGGGATTTTTGTTTGTTCAGCAAATTTGTTATAAATATTTTCACATTGAAAACGCTTAATAAGAGAATCACCAATAATTACCGGCGATTTTGCATTATTTATCATTTGAGCGGCTTGCTCAACAAACGATTTCAAAACAGTTTCGTCACTTTTATCTTCTATTAACGGAATATTTTCCTCTATTTCCAACAATGCAATATCCATTGGAATTGCAATATATACCGGTCGTTTTGTTCTGGTAAATACTTCGATAACTCTGTCTATCTCTTGCTTTGCATTATATTTGTTTAAATATGCAGTTGTTTCAACAACCGGTTCAAATGCTTTAGAAAATGCATAATAATCAGGGTGTTGAAAATTATGGTGTAACAATACATTATTCTCAATATGATTTGTTGCAGGGACACCAACAATATGTATCACCGGAACATTTTCTGCAAAACTTCCTGCAGTTGCATTTATTGCACTAAGTTCACCAACACCGTAAGTTGTTACAATTGCACCATAGCCTTTTACACGGGCGTAACCATCTGCAGCATATCCTGCATTTAACTCATTTGTACACCCAATCCATGTAGTATTTTCATTGTTTTCGATTGAATATAAAATATCAAAATTATAGTCACCGGGTAATCCAAAATACTCGGTAATCCCTAATTCTACTAAACTTTTAATTAAATAATCTGCTGTATTCATAATTTTATATTAACACGGATAAATACTGGATTTATATTATCTTAATATCCTATTATCATTCACTGACATTTCTGATAAAATAATAGAATGGAAAAAATAATTGAAAACTTAAAAGAACTGGGACTAAATACATACGAATCAAAAGTTTATATTGCTCTTTTAAAGAAACATCCTTCTACAGGTTATGAAATAAGCAAGGTTGCGAATATGCCGCAATCAAGGACTTATGATACGTTAAAATCTCTTGAACAAAAAAAAATAATTATCACAACAAATACAAAACCTGCAGAGTACTCTCCAATTAAACCTAAAGAACTTACAAAGAGATATAAACGTAAAATGCAATCATCTATTGATTATTTAGAAAAACATCTGCCTGATATAAAAGATAACTATAATGAACCGGTCTTAACAATTAATGGGATTTCTAATATACAACAGAAAGTCTTAGAAATAATCAGAACAGCAGAAAAAGAAATATATCTTGAAATTTGGTCAAAAGATTTTTCATTTTTAGAAGAAGAATTACTTAAAGCTTACGATAGAAATGTTGAAATTAGGATTGTTGGATATGATAATCTAAAAACAAATTTTGGGCTCGTATATGAACACCCTTTTTCAAAAAATATTGAAAACTCACTTGACGGAAGAATGATAATCTTATGTGTAGACTCTAAAGAAGCAATTATCGGAAAAATTCATTCTCCTAAAGTTGATTCTACAAATATACTATGGACATTAAATGAAGATGTAGTTTTTCTGGTTAAAGAATTAATTGTCCATGATATGTATCTATTAGATATTCAAAGCAACTTATTAGAAGAAATGAAATACGTTTATGGTAAGGGTTTTAAGCGTTTACACGACAAAGTACTCGGAACAAATAATCCATATAACATACATCCATTTATAAAATAAACTGTTTTAAAATCATTGGAATAAGTTCATCAATCAATGATACTAAAAAGATGATAAACATAACAATTGCAAACACTTTTTGCATATCAGAGAATAAAAATTCTTTTTTATTCTCTCTATATTCATCAATTGCATCATGCTCCATCAAATATGGTTGAACAGGAAATTGCTTTTCAATTTCTTCAAGCACTTTTGAAAATTTAATTTTTATTAAAAGATTATAAGAATCCATATTCATCCACCAGAGAATACAAATTCCCAACCCCATTAGAGAAAAAACAAATGGTAATGACAGAGCATAAACAAATATTACATTTTTAGTAATATTTACCAATAACAACAAAATTATAACCAGACACATGTAGAACCTGTTTACTGCAAAACTTCTATTAATAAAATTATCTTTTTGTTCTGCATAAAGCCTATATTGCTGCATTATTAAATTTAATTTTTCTGCTTCGTACATGATTATCCTTCCATATGATGATTTTCTCTATTTTTATATACTTCATTCATTAATTCATCAAATTCTTTTTCATCAAGAGTTTCTCTTTCAAGCAAGGCTTGAGAAATATATTCAAGCATATCTCTATTTTGAGATAATAAATCTTTTGCAATTTGATATCTTTCATCAACAATACGTTTAACTTCTTTATCTATTTCTGCAGCAATTTCTTCTGAGAAATTTCTTGTGTGACCAAAATCACGACCCATAAATATATGCTCTTCAGATTTACCGTAAGTAAGATTACCCATTTTGTCACTCATACCATAGGCTGTAACCATTTTACGGGCAATATCAGAAACTTTCTCCAAATCATTTGATGCGCCTGTTGTAACAGAATCTCCGCCATAGATTATTTCTTCGGCAACACGACCGCCAAGAGTCATTGTAATTCTATCAAGCAATTGAGATTTTTTCATTGTTAAATAATCTTTTTCAGGGAGTGTCAAAGTTATACCAAGAGCCATACCACGAGGAATAATTGAAACTTTATGCAACGGGTCACAATTATCTAATAATTTTGCGAGCAGAGCATGACCAACTTCATGGTATGCAGTATTTGTTTTCTCTTCTTCTGATATGATACGGCTTTTCTTTTCAGGTCCTGCCATTACTTTATCAATAGCTTCCTCTAAATCAGGCATATTGATTTCTGTTTTATCATGGCGTGCAGCAAGTAAAGCCGCTTCATTAAGTAAGTTTTGTAAATCCGCACCCGTAAATCCCGGAGTTCTCTTTGCAAGAACTTTTAAATCAACTTCTTGTGCCAACGGTTTGTTTTCTGCATGAACATTAAGAATTTGTTCCCGCCCTAATACATCCGGCTTGTTTATGACAATTTGTCTGTCAAAACGTCCTGGTCTCAATAGTGCGTTATCAAGAATATCCGGTCTGTTTGTTGCAGCAATTACAATAATATTTGTATTTTTATCAAACCCATCCATTTCAACTAACAACTGGTTAAGAGTTTGTTCTCTTTCATCATGACCTCCGCCAAGACCTGCACCACGCTGACGGCCAACTGCATCTATTTCATCAATAAATATAATACAAGGCTGGTGTTTTTTCGCCTGGTCAAACAAATCCCTAACACGACTTGCACCAACGCCGACAAACATTTCAACAAAATCGGAACCGCTTATAGAGAAGAACGGAACTCCGGCTTCACCGGCAACAGCTTTTGCCATAAGAGTTTTACCTGTACCTGGAGCACCCACAAGAAGAACCCCTTTAGGGATTTTTGCACCCAATTTAAGGTATTTTTCCCCGTGTTTAAGAAAATCGACAATTTCTTCAAGTTCTTTCTTTTCTTCGTCAATCCCGGCAACATCATTGAATGTTGTTTTTACTTTGCTGTCTAATAGCATTTTTGCTTTACTTTTCCCAAATGACATTGCTTGAGAGCCGCCGGCTTGAATACTTTTTGCCATTACTACCAAGAAAATAATAAATAGTAGCGGTAATATTAAAGAACCAAAAATATTAACAATTTGTGATGATTCGCTCGGTTTTTTAACACTTATGTCCACTTTTGCAGCTTCAAGTTTTTTCATTATATCAGACGCTTGCGGTATAAGGACATGATACTGTAATGTCGGAACCATTTTGGCAGTTCCATAAAGCGGATTAGGAGTTTGCTGTTTAATAGGCTGAGAAGATTTCACAGGAAGTGCAAGAAGGGAATCTTTATCCATTTGAACACTTTTGATTTCTCCGGCTTGAAGTTTTTGTACAAATTCAGTATAAGTAAGTTCCTTTGTATTAGTAGTAGGGCCGCTCAAAAGCATTGAAATAAATGCCAGAACCATAACACCTAAAATTACATACATACCAACGGATTGACTTTTATTCATAAGCACTCCTATTAAATAATTACTAGATATAGTATATCAAAAAAATATAAAAATAATAGTACTATTTGGGTAAAGAAAAAGGGACTTATATAACCAATTCCACAGATACTATAAAAGCTCGTTATTTTGAGGACTTTAGTCTAAAATATCTTTTTATTTAGATACTCCGCTAATGCGCAGTATGACACCGTTTTGAGAATTTTCTAAATTTAACTATATACATTCCAGAAAAAGTACTTTACAAAAAAAAATCATCATGTATTATAATAAATGTAAAAACTCTTGTGGGGGTTTAGCTCAGCTGGTAGAGCACCTGCTTTGCACGCAGGGGGTCAGGAGTTCGAATCTCCTAACCTCCACCATTAAAAAACCTTGAGATAACTTGCTTCTCAAGGTTTTTTAATTTTTCACGAGTCCATTATGTATCCATTATATTTTAATACCCTATATGGTGTTAATACAATAAAAGCATACTAGCTAAACAAAATTAAATATTAATTTTTTGTATTTTTACAATTAAAACTTTAAAGTTTGGAGAAATCTTGTTATTAAGTTCATGCCAGCCATCTTCTGTCGTGTATCAGGGATTTTGAGAAAAAGTATCGCGAGTTTGACATGTAAGTCGGAAAGTTTAATTTATATCTGCGTTATGTTAGATTTTTTTATAAATTACAAATTTGTGATGTGTTGCAGAAATGAGAAAGGTTTCAGAACACGACCATTTTCCTAAGGCTCAAAACTTTTGTGTTATATTGAACTTACAAAAGACAATGAAATATGTCAAATTCAAAACTACGTACAAAAAACGTGATATTTATTTTCGTGTAAAAATGAAAACAGGTATGACACGGATAACATAGCAGCGATTTATTTGAAATAGATAATATTAAAATATATGGGAAAGAATATGTTAAAGATTTAAAATAGTTTATCTAATATTTCATATTATAAAAACAAAACCCTAAATAAAATTTAATTTGTTTTAAAATATAATCAAGGAGTAAAAAAATATCTATATGTATAAATTTTTAAATCTTGAACAAATGTTTGAAGAAGAAGTTACTATTAATAATTTATCAATAACAGAAAGAGAAAAAATAAAAACTGGTAACATATTAACATTAACTAATATAAAAAATAATATTGCTCAAGGGAAACATGAAAAAGCTCTAAGGATATTTATAAACAATGGAAAGTATATAACGAGAGGTCAAGAGCTATATGAAATATTAAGTAAAATAAATAAGTCTAAAATTAAAAATAATGAATTAATACTAATTTTGGAAGCTCAGCTTATAACCAATAAGTATTACATAAAAGATTATGACTATATTATTAAAAATACAGAAACTTTTTTAAATAAATATAAAAATTTACTTAAATTTAAATATCCATGTATTGCAGCACGTATTTCAATATACTATATAGAAAGTTTAAAAGAACTAGCTCAAATCGAAAATGCTCAAATAAAAATTGAAGAATTTTTAAATGCAGACATGTCAGCATTTGCAAAAGGAGCATTATTATTAGCAAAATATGAAATCGAAGGCGATATTTTGTTATTAGAAAGAGCTCATGACCTGTTTTTGCAGGTTGGAGCTTTTTCAAATGCAATTCAAGCTTTATATTTGTATGCAAATAAGGTGGCATTATATAATAGAAAAATTCTTAACAGAGTAGAAAAACAGTTAGAATTTTTAGTAAATAAAAGTCAAAATATTCCAGATTTTATTTTTCTAGCAACATACTATTACGGTTTAATTATCAAATATAAAGATATGAAAGAATATGAAATAGCATCAGACTATGCCTTTAAATGTTTAAAAACAATGTTAAATACCAATATTGATTTTGCAAAAGATTTACTACATAGGACTGTTGGTGTTATATCAGAATTAAGTGATTTAATGGAAATTCCAATTGAAGAACTAAGTGCAAAACATAATTGTAGTATTACAAGAGAAAATACTGAGAGCATTGCTAAAAATAATGCAAATGTTGTAAACACAGCCTCCCTTAAAGATAAAAATGCTCATTGGGATGTTATAGAAGCTTTTTTTGTTAACAAAGATTTTTCTCGAATAGCAGAACTAGAAGAAAAATATAAAGATGATAAAATGGACTTATCAATTGTTTATTTGAGATATGCAGAATATAATACATCCTTATCTGCTTTTGAAAGAATCAGGTATCTCGAAAAAGCAAAGGAACTTACAAAAAATTTTATTTATTTTGATCAGCAAAGAGCTCATATTTTTAAAGTTTATTGCAATATTTTTTCTGAAATTCAAGACAATAAGCGTTATTTGAAATATGCAAAGGAGTATTTAAAATTAGTTGTTTATGATGTAGATTTCAATGATACTTATATAAAATTATTGAGAGAAAACGGATTTTGGAAAGAATTAGAAGAATTTTGTTATTTATATTCTGAACAAGTTGACAATACTCCAGTTAATGACACTCTACTAATTGAAGCATTATATAATCAAAATAAAGAGTTAAATAAGGTTTTAACACTTATCCATAAAAACAGAGATGTAGAATTTCCACCAGATGTAAAACAAATTTTAAGAGCAATTGAATTGGATTTATTAGAACGAAATTGTCAAATCGATTATCAATTACTAAGCACAAATCAAAATATTATAGTCACATTAAATAATTTTGAAAAAGCTCTTGATGATTATATTCAATATGTCGAAGCAAATTTAAGAAAAGATTACTCCAAATATTCTAAAGAAGAAAAAAGATATAAATGGATTTCTGAACCAGAGAAAAAATGTAAAAAAGATTTAAAAATGTTTTTAGATTTAACTTTTAAAGATAAAGTTGAAATTATTGAAGAGGTTTCTATTGGAGCTGGATTTATAGACTTATATGTTAAATTTAATAATAATTTGGAAATTATAATTGAATTAAAAATGTGTGGTCAAAATTATACTACAAATTATGCTAAATCTGGGATTGAACAAGTTAAGCATTACCTAAAAAATAAACAGACTAAATTAGGATATTTACTAGTTTATGATGCACGGACAGAAAAATATGGCACTGAAATTCCTTCAAATATTTTTAATGCTGGTTGTACCATTTTTACAAAATTTATCGATATGCGAATGAATATAAAAAATAATTAAATATTAATTTTTAAAGTTATAAGAATATTTATTTAACTGTGTTCTTCGATAACTTTCATAAGCTATCCTGATTTCTTTTGCAAACCTTTTTCTAAATTCAGGATAAGTTATTTCTAAAGTTTTTCGTGTCAGCTTATTTTTCAAAATCATCTTCAAACCCTCTTATACTATCAAGTTCTATATTGTATCTTTTACCTTCCTTATCAACACAAGTCGCGTAATCTATCTCTGCATCAGCAAACTTATTTTTCCAAATACAAATCAACAATCCAATTTCTTGAGTTTTTAAGTTTAAAATCTTTGTTCCATAGAGTGCATAGTCTTTTTCTGGCATTATTTATTCCTTTCAAGTATCAAATCTGAATAGATTTTATCAGGCTTTTGAGGATCTATTAAAAATTCCTTCATAAATAAAAATCTTTCTCCATATGCGTTTTCACAAATTACAACATCCGAGTTATAAAATTTAATTACCTTGTAATAATTAGTATCAGAATTTTTAATGCCTTTAATCTTTTTAAGCATATATTTTTTGCCCACTTCTATCATTGTAACCTCATATTTACAATGACATTCATCACTCATAATGAGTAAAATATCAAGGAAACTCTTTCAAAATGTATCATTCAGACACAATTAATTTTTTGAACACTATTTGAACGGTATTAAAATAGGAGTTAAACACCATTTAAAAATTATTGTTGTCAGGATAATTTATAAAATATGCGTTGACGGTATCAGAATCTCGCCTTAAATTTTCTACAATAGGAGTAAGATTATACAGCTCTTCAATCTCTTGTTGCGTCCTGCAAAAATAATCAATTACAGTGACTGTATTGTAAATCCGCTCAGCTAATTTTTCTAACTT
>CALUXV010000019.1 GCA_944324835.1 Candidatus Gastranaerophilales bacterium | reverse complement strand
ATATAAAGTATATAACTATCCAAAACTTGCTTTTTTTATAACATATTTTTCTAATTATGTTACATTTGTTTACAATTCATCTGTGATTCAATATTTTTAAGCAAATCGCTGACTTTTATATTAAGTACTTCACAGATAATCCATAAAGTTATAAACGTTATTTTGTGTTTTCCCTCTTCAATTCTTTTTAGTTTGTAAAGACTAAGCCCGCTTTTATGGGCAAATTCTTTTGGGCTCATGCCGGCATGTTCCCTAATTTTTTTATCTTTTCACCTATATATTTGTATATATTCATAATCTACTTCTTTAAATTTCTTAACTATTCGTTATTATAATAAAACATTTGTCACATTATTATAACGCATAAATGAGTATTATACAATTTTTTAAAGCAAAGATATAATTAAAATTATGGGAGCACAAGAGTACATAAAGATATTACTGGCAAAAGAAAAAATGACAATTACAGATTTAGCATCAAAAATATCATTGATGCTTGGAAAACGTTTATCTCGTTCCGGTTTAAGCAATAAATTAAGAAACAATACTCTTAGATTTAATGAGTTATTAGCCATTTGTGATATTTTAGGTTATGATTTAACATTTATAAAAAGAAAATAATTATAATATGATTAATAATAAATTATCAGAAATTTTGGGGCGTAAAAGAATAAAGATGTCAGAATTGCAAAGATTAACTGGATTAAGTCAAAGTGCAGTTATAAACCTTTATTATAATAAGACTAAAAGTGTCAGTTTTGATACGATGAATAAATTATGTAATGCTTTGGAATGTAATACGCAAGAATTATTTGAATTTATTCCTGATTAATATGAATTATGTAATCTCTGTTTTTACTTGTAAAATATAAAACATAATGTATAATAAAAATATAGGGAAAGAACCTCAAGAGGTGAGTTCTCTTAAGGCTCTTCTTAACTCCCTATTTGGTGTAATAAAGCACTATGATTATCAGCAAGATAAGCCATAGTGCTTTTTCTGTTATATAGAATTTCACCATCATCACCCCCTTTCCGCTATAATCCTCTTAACAAGTTTGTGTCGGCGGGGAAGAATAGGAGCTTACCCGTAATTATTTTAATATAATATCTCGTGCATGTAAATCAAAATAAAGTCAAATAGGCTTAAAAATATACTTTACGAATGATGACCTTTGTTATCAATGCGTTTCAACCATTGTTCAATACGTCGGTACCAGGCTAATTTTTGCTGGAATAGAGTTTGGTATCCTTCAAATTTTGCGTGAGATAAATCTTGTGCCTGACTATCACATAAATCTTCAAGAGATTTAGCAAGAAATTCGGTGTATTCTTTTCTATCAATTTTTGGAGTATCCAGAGTTATTTCTTTCCCAAATTCAACCCATATTTCAGGGCGGTTATCACGCATGAATAAGTAACTTACAGCTATCGGTACAAGATTAACTTTACCGTATCTTTTTGCTGCTTTTTGTGCAATATAAGTCATGCCTGTTTGAAACTCTATCGGTCTGAAATTAGGCGGTTTAATAATTCCTTGAGGATAAATGTATAATATATTTCTTAAATCTGATAGTAGATTTACTGAATACTTAAGAGCATCCATAGATGCTTGTGCAGATTTTTTATTAACATTGAATGCTCCGCCTCTGCGTAATAATGGAAATCTGTTTAATTCTTCCACCATAAGTCTGATTTCTTTTTTTAATAAACGGTTACAAATATTGTATCCGACGATACCATCCCACCAGTTGCAATGCGGGGCAAAGAAAATTGTCGGAACTTTTCCTAAGGATTTAAGATTTTCAACACCTTTATAACGCATAGCATAAAACCGATTCTCTAACATGTTATAAAAGAATCTATCTGCTACCCATAACCAAAATTTAGATGTTCGCGCCGGTCGGAATTTTTCTTCTTTATCCCTTAATTTGGTTGGCGGAACTTCAGAATACATATCCTCTAAGTTCTCCATAGAGTTATTCTATCATCGACATATATATTTTGTTAATACCCTTAACGGCTATTTTAATAAAAGTTCATATTCTTCAACTCCCGATGGAATAAATTGGAGTCCGTTTTTGACCCAGTATCCGTCAATTTCAGGAATTATATCGCCTATTACAAAGTAAGTTGGACCTGAACCAGACATGATTGATTTAGGAAACATCGATTTTATTTTTTGGAGCTCCTGATAATCATTAAAAACAGCAACTTCTAAATCATCATGGAGAAACTGTCTGATATCAGAATTAACTTTTATAGAATCAATCATTTTAAATGTCATATCAAGTTCAGGTTTTTTCTCTAGTTGTGAAAATTTTGTATATCCTTCTTTTGCACTTATACCAAGATTTAATGGTTTGATTAAGGATACACTATAATTTCTATATGGTAGTGGTTCTATTTTTTCTCCTCGGCCGGTTGCATAAAGACATCCGCCTTCAAGACATACATTCAAATCAGAACCAAGAGTTGCACATAGTTCGTGTAATTCTTCTTTGGATAAAAGGTTAAACAACTTATTTAATCCGTAAAATGTCCCTGCGGCGTTTGTGCTTCCTCCTGCTAATCCTGCTGCAACCGGAATGTTTTTTTCTATAAATATTTTTATTTGTTTATTTTTTATTCCGGTTTTATCAATATATAGTTTTGCTGCTTTATAAACAAGATTCTTTTCGTTATACGGGATTTCATCACTTGTACCGGATAAAATTATTTCTGTTTTATCCGAATCATTTACATCAATAGTCAAATAATCATACAAATCTATCATCTGCATAACACTTTGAATATTATGATAACCATCAGGACGTTTGTTTAATACTTCCAGTGTAAGGTTTATTTTGGCAGGAGTTTTAACTTTTACTTGCATTTTTTAATTCCTCTGATAATTCTCCGAATTTTTCTATTGAGATATTTTCGGCTCTTGTATTTGTATCAATATTTAGTTTTTCAAGGACTTGTGGAACAATATCCTTATCGAATCCGCCGTTTATAAGGCAATTTTTTATATTCTTGCGTCTTTGAGCAAATCCTGCTTTTATTGTGCGGCGAAAATGCGTATAATCAGATAATTTTAACTTTGGTTCATCATTTATTTTTAAGCCAATTAAAGCGGAATTAACTTTTGGCGAAGGGTAAAAAGAACGTCTGCCGACAAGTCTGAGAATTTTACAATCTGCCCAAAATTGAGAAAGAATTGTTAAAAGACCATATTCTTTTGAAGGCGAGGTTTCATCTGCAACAACACGTCTGGCGACTTCTTCCTGTACCATAAGAATAATATCTTTTATGCTTTGACGGTTTTTGTTCTCTAAATCATCAACTTCACCCAGAAGGTGTGCAATAATAGGTGCCGTAATATAGTAAGGAATGTTTGCAACAACTTTGACTTTTTCTCCTTCAGGAATTAATTCCCGGATATTTGTTTTTAAAATATCTTGATGAATAATTTCAAGATTATCACATTCAATTTTTTCAAGTTCTTTTATTGCTTCTTCATCCAGTTCTATCGCAATAACTTTTTTGGCATATTTCACCAGCTGTTCTGTTACAAAACCAACTCCCGGTCCAATCTCTAGTACGATGTCATTCTGACTTATATCTGCAAAATCTAAAATATCAGATATTACATCAGGATTGACCAGAAAATTTTGTCCCAGTCTTTTTTTGGTTCTAAAAAATTTTGCTCTTTTTACGTAATCCATATTACTAACAATAATAATACAAACAGGCAAATGTTTTTATCTTTTAATTTGATAATTTTATATTATGATTTAAAGATAAGGAGTTTTTATGAACTATTGCAAAGAAAAATTGTCGTATGAGAATATTCTGGCTGAATACCGGAAAGGATGCAAAAAAACTGAAACTATTGGAATGGAATACGAACGTCTGCCTATAGATAAAGAAACCAATGAGGCTGCATCTTATTACGGTTTTTGGGGAGTATGTGAATTATTAAAAGAGTTTGCAAGGATTGATAACTGGGATTATCTTCTTGACAGAGATGAGATTATAGGGCTTAAAAAACTTCATGACACAATTACGCTGGAACCCGGTGCTCAGATTGAATACAGTATAGAACCGCAAAAAACAGTAACTGATTTAAAAAATAAAATTGAATCGATTGATTCTACACTGAATGTTCTTTTGGATAAATACGGAATAAAGCTTATTAATTACGGAGTTTCTCCAATTTCTACTTATAAAAAAATAAAACTTATACCTAAAAGACGTTATAAATATATGGCAGATTACTTGTGGGGAATATTGTCTGACGTAATGATGAGAGAGACTGCAGGAATACAGGTTGGAATAGATTATTCCTCGGAAGAAGATGCGATGAATAAATTAAGGATTGCAAGTCTTATGTCACCTTTTATGACTGCAATATTTGCCAATTCTTCAATCAGAGGCGGAGTTGATACCGGTTATAAGTCATTTCGTGCTCTTGCATGGCTGAATACGGATAATGAACGCTGCGGATTCGCTATGGATTTAACCAAAGGTAATGATTTTACCAATTATATAAATAATGTTATGGAAGCACCAATGATTTTTATTACAAGGAATAATAAAATCGTTAATATTAATGGTAAAATTACGTTTAAACAATTTTTGAAATACGGGTATCAAGGTTATCAGGCAGAAATGGAAGATTACAAACTCCATGCCAATTTGTATTTCCCTGATGTAAGGTTAAGACAATTTGTTGAAATCAGAAACCACGATTGTGTTGGAAACGGGCTGGAGTATTCAATCCCTGCTATTTATAAAGGTATTATGTATAACAAAGATGCGATGGATGAAATAGATTATCTTTTAAAAAATATTTCTCCAAGAGATATTGAAGAATTTAGATTTCATGTCCCGAGAACGGCTTTAGATACAAAAATAAAAAATATTCTTGTAAAAGATATTGCTGTAGAAATTTTAAATATTGCGTATCAATCACTTGATTCAAAAGGTGATAATGATTCTGAATTCATTCTGCCGATTATGGAACTTACCAAACAGGGCCTTACTCCGGGGGATATTCAATATGAAACGGGTAAAGTTGTAAACGGCTAGTTGTATTAAATGATATAAATTTGGATATTTGTTATTTGAAATATCTTCAGTTATTTTATTGTTTATTGCGCAAAAAATATTTTTAGGTGTTTTTTATTGTATGCATATAATAATTGGAGAAATTTTGTGAGTATTACTTTTAATTCTCAAATCAAAAAACATAATTCGAATAACTCTCAGAAATCACACCTCTGTACTAATGCAGGATTAACTGCAGGAGCAGGTGTTTCGGCCTATAAGTTTATTAAAGGAATAAAAAGTTTAAATTCTCCAGCTGCAAAAAAGTATTATCATGATACATATGAAAAAATAAAAATTTCGACTCCTGAATTTATGGAGCAAATGACTTTAGAGCAATTTGCTAAACGTTCACGCTTAGCATCAATTGGTATAATGATAGGGCTTACTGCCGTAACTTTATCAGTTGGTTTCGGGTTTGGTAAATGTATTGATACAATTATAAATAAACATCGTGCTAAAAAATCAAATAATGTATAATTTATTATTTAATTAAAGAAATTTTTATCTGGATGAAAATTTCTTAACAAGTTTTACATATAATATTTCTCCATGATAAGATTAATCTAGGGATTAAAAACTGACGTGATAAATTTTCATCGGATAAATAGGAGGAGGGTAATATGGAAAACAGTAATAAACCGCAGGTTAAACTTATATCAAAACCTGATAATCTTTTAAGGACGATTTATACAGCTTGCAGAACCTGTTATAGTGCTGATTCTCCGTTAAATATATATGATTGTGATGCTGATGAAGAAAAAATGCTTAAGCTAGTAAGCCGTGTGGTTTCATCCGGACACTATTCTACAATTGAGCATATACAGGTTAGTTTTGCAATTTCTAATGTTTCTCGTGCTTGTACTCACCAGCTTGTAAGACATCGTCACATGTCTTTTTCTCAAAAATCCCAACGATATGTAAAAGAAAAAGGTCAGTTTGATTATATAATTCCTCCAACTATTGAAAGAAATCCGGAATTAAAAACAAAATTTGAAGAATTTATGGGCGAAATTTCTAAAAAATATCTTGAATTTACGGAAGCAGGTATTCCTGCTGAAGATGCAAGATTTGTTCTCCCTAATGCAACAGCAAGTTCAATGGTTGCATCACTAAACTTAAGAGAATTGATTCATCTTGCAAATTTGAGATTATGTACTCGTGCTCAATATGAAATTAGACTTCTTGTAAAATCAATGTGCGACGAACTTGTAAAAGAAGAACCGTGGTTAAAAGATTATCTTGTTCCTAAATGTGAACGTTTGGGTTTTTGTGATGAAGATAAATGCTGCGGTAGAATGCCAAGGAAAGAGGACGTTTTGAATGTTAAATAAGAAATACTGCCTTTATTTATCTTGTGGTTTAGTATTTGTATTATTTATAATATTTCTTTTTGTATTCAAACCGGCAATTAAAATGTTAGAACTTTATACTCTCTTTGCAAGAGTATCACCGGATACTCTTAAACCGGTATTAGATTTTGGGGGGACAGGTTTTATGCTCCCGGCTGTTGTTCCAATGATTCCGGTTATAGAATATACAAATTATCCTTTATTTTTTGATATTTGTTTGTGCTGTACAGGAGTTTTAGCAACAACATTAATTGTTTATTTGATTCCAAATATATTTATAGGATTTTGTTTAGGGTTGTCTGTAATTATTGGATTCAGTTTAGTTGTTTTATATATGAGCAGAATACATAATGTTTGGATTCCTCTTATTTGGCCTGTTCTTGTGCAGATATTTATGTTTTTGACAGCTATTTTTACTAAATCTGTTTTAAAACAAACAAAACAAATTAATACAGTGAAACTTTTTGGATATGATATAAATTTGTTTCCTAATTCAATCCCTTATATAAAAAATATTGTTCAGCAGCCTAAAAAAACTAATATTACGATGGCTTGTTTTAAAATAAGAATTCCGCAAGTTTATCAAAATGAATCATCAACTGATATATTAGTTTATAAAGTTAATGAATTATTTAAAATAATAGTTGATATAGTTTTAAAGCATAATGGTGTAATTGATAAAA
This sequence comes from Candidatus Gastranaerophilales bacterium, assembly GCA_944324835.1. Classification (GTDB taxonomy): domain Bacteria; phylum Cyanobacteriota; class Vampirovibrionia; order Gastranaerophilales; family Gastranaerophilaceae; genus UMGS1585. Next base: position 26,374 of record CALUXV010000019.1, on the reverse strand, counting down.
CAAGTAACACGACTATTTTTTGTTACTGGCTTGGTTCTAAACATGCTTTTAATGCTGTAAAAGCTGGAGTTGAAATATCAAATAGAATAAAAGAATTAAATTCGGAATATTTAAAAGTTTATTCAGGTATTGCTACAGATGAATGTATATTTGCAATATTAGGTTCAAAAAAATTCGCCAATTATACTGTTATAGGAGATTTATCGGATATAGCAGCACGTTTAGAAAATGCATGTATATTTCATAATACATCGATTCTTATTTCAGGTAAGACATTGAATTATATTAAAGATAAATTACTTGCTACTCATAAGGGTTCTATAAGTGTTCATGGATTAAAAACCCAGATTGATTTTTATGAACCGTTGGAATTTAAAAAGTCTCCAATTAATATAATCAAAGAGGGTTTATTAAATGATTAATTTGGATTATATTACGCTTGTTGCTTTTTTAAATGAAAATATTGATTTTTTAATAGGTGCACGTTTACAAAAAATACAGCAACCAACAAGAAAAGATTTTATTCTATATTTTAGAAATCTTTCTGAATCTCGAAAAATGTATATAAATATTAATCCATCTTATTTTCATTTGTGCTTTGCATCAGAACATAATCTTAGCCGGCGTGATGTTAATTTACCTAAAACTCCGCCAATGTTTTGTATGCTGCTAAGGAAATATTTAGAAAGTGCAAGGGTTGTAGATGTAAAAATCCCTGTTTATGAACGAATCTTAGAAATTGATTTTAAATCGTCAAACGAATTTGATGATAATATAAATCTTACACTCGCAATAGAAATGATGGGGAAATATTCTAATGTTATTCTCTATAATTCTGATACTAAAATAATACTTGGTTGCGCTCATAATGTGGGATCTGAAAAAAGCAGGGAACGTGAACTTATGGGAACATTACCTTATGTTTATCCGCCAAAACAAGAGTATAAAAAAGATATTTTAAGATATACTGGTGAAATTGATTATGCAAGTTTAAATAAAGATTTTCTGGGTATTTCAAAAAGTTTTGAAGAATTAGTTCAAGATATTCCATTGGAAAAAATAAAAGATTACTTGGAAATTAAAAATGTAAATCCTGCAATTTCCAGAGATAAATATTCTATTTATGCAGAATTATTAGAAACGCCGATTTTACAAAGCAGTGTTAATTCAATGCTTGATAATTATTATGCAGCTGTTCAAGAAAAAATAATATTCAATCAGCTTTATCAGAAGCTAAAAAATATTTTAGGTGCACAATTAAAAAAAATTACCGGAACTTTGAAAAAAATAGATTATCAAATATCAAAAAAAGACAAAGGCGAAGTGTATAAAAAGTATGGTGATTTGATTCTTGCAAATTTATATAATGGAAAGGATTTTACAAATACAATAACGGTAGTTGATTGGGATACAGGTGAAAATATTATTATTCCGCTTGATGAAACAAAAACTTTGAAAGAAAATTCGCAAAGGTATTACAAATTATTTGCAAAATCTAAGGATTCCAGGGAAAAATTAGAAAAATTGCATACTTCTTTAACAACAGAAAAAACATATTTGGAACAGATAAAATACACAATTAATAATGCTGATAGTTTAAAACTATTACAAGAAATTGAATCTGAAATTATTCAAAAACCAAAAGAAAAGAAAATACACAATACTGAAATAGAATCTTTAAATATACGTGGATTTAAAATTTATATCGGTAAAAATAATCGTCAAAATGATGAGATAGTATCAAAAGTCTCTCATGGTGAAGATTACTGGTTTCATGTTCAAAATGCACCAGGTTCCCATATATTATTAAAAGTTCCGGATTCTAATGAACCTGACGATAATATTATTTATGAGTGTTGTAAACTTGCAAAAAAATATTCAACCGCCAAAGATTCAACTAAAGCAGGGGTTATTTATACAAAACGTAAATTCTTAAAAAAGCCGCCAGGTGCAAATTTAGGATATGTAATATATAAAAATGAAAAAGAAATTATTGTATCTGAAGATTAATGTTATGTGAACTCAACTTTAGTTGTAAAGTATAATAATCTATAAAAATGATGTTTTTGACTTGTTAGTTGTTAAAATTGTAATATGGGACAAGTAGATATTGAATACGATACAGAATTAAAAAGTGTTGGGTTGGAACTAATGTTTTTAACTCCTGAAAAGTATTCAAATGAACAGGGAATTACAGCTGTTGAACTCTCCAAATTAGTGAATCTGCCGCTTGATACAGTAAAGAAAAAACTTGCGATTTTAAAAGATAAAAACATAGTCAGAGTTAAGGGGAATAATCCTAAATTCTGGCTTTTTGATGAATACAATTTCCAAAGAATGGATGAAGATGATGAAGTTTTTTTGCTACTCTCTTGTTTTGATGATGTAGATTTTGATAAATATTTCTCATATTAATCTTATATTTAAGATATTATATTTCATAATATTAATGTTATATATTAATATTTATGATAAACTAATGATGTTGTAATTCATATTGTTCAAATTTCATAGTAAATTAGATAATAAAGATAAATATGCGGAAGAAATAATTATGATTAAGTTTTTGGATTTAGAAAAAATAAATAATAGACTAAGAAGAGAAATAGATTTAGAAATAAAAGAAGTACTTGATTCCGGCTGGTATTTGCAGGGAGAAAAAAATAAAGAATTTACAGATAACTTTGCAAAATATTGCGGGGTTAAACATTGTGTTGGTGTCGCTAATGGACTTGATGCTTTAAATATTATAATAAAAGGATATGGATTTACGGATGGTGATGAAATTATTGTTCCTTCCAATACATATATTGCATCAATTCTTGCAATTTCTTTGAATGGATGTGTGCCTGTACTTGTTGAACCGGATATAAAAACATATAACATTAACCCAGATTTAATAGAAGCAAAGATTACTGATAAAACAAAAGCTATAATGGTAGTTCATCTTTATGGACAAGCTGTACAAATGAAAAAGGTTTGGGAATTAGCCAAGAAATATAATCTTAAAGTTATAGAAGATTCGGCTCAGGCTCATGGTGCTATTTATGAAGGTGTAAGAACCGGTGCCCTATCAGATGCTTCCGGATTTTCATTCTATCCGGGGAAAAATTTGGGCTGTCTTGGTGACGGGGGCTGTATTACAACAAATGATGATGAATTGTTTGAACAAATTAAGGCAATAGCAAATTATGGCAGTGACAGAAAATATCACCATATATATAAAGGTATTAATTCACGCCTTGATGAAATACAGGCTGCAGTTTTAAACGTAAAACTTAAATATCTTGATAGCGATAATGAAAAAAGACGTGAAATTTCTAAGTATTATAGAGAAAATATAAAAAATCCTCTTATTACTTTACCTGAAACTTATGATGAATCAGCACATGTCTGGCATGTATTCCCGGTAAGGACAGAAAACAGAGATGAATTCCAAAAATATTTAGGGGAAAATGATATTCAGACAATAATACATTATCCAACCCCTCCTCATAAACAAATGGCTTATAAAGAATGGAATAATTTATCGTATCCAATATCTGAAGAAATACACAAAACTATTATTTCACTTCCGATATCACCTGTAATGGATAACAATGATATTGATAAAGTTGTGGAGATAGTCAATGCCTATAGATAAACTTGTATCTGTAATAATTCTAGCTTATAACCAAGAAAAATATATACAAGATTCAATAAATAGTGTAATCAATCAAAAGTATTCTAATATTGAGATAATTGTTAATGATGATTATTCTTCTGATAAAACTTTTGATAAAATTCAAGAAATAAAAGACAGCCGCATTAAATATTTAAAATCGGAATATAATAAAGGAATTAATGCAAGTTTAGATAGTGCAATCAGAGAAGCAAAAGGAGAATTTATCATTTTACTTGCAGGAGATGATATGATGGCTCCTAATTATCTGGAAAAAGTCTTAGGTACATTTGAAAAAAATCCTGATATTGGCGTTGTTTATTGTAATTTGATACTTATTGATGAAAATAATAAAAAATACAAAAGCATTGTCTCTAAAAAGTATTATTCGTTTGACAGACCGGAAATAGAACAATTAAGACATGCATTTTTATATGGAAATTTTGTATCTTCGCCGGGGATGGCTGTTAGAAGCAAAGATTTAAAAGCTATACTTCCTCTACCTTATTCTATTGTAAATAATCAAGATTTTAAAATGCATATTGATATGATAATAAATGGGGTTAAAAATATTGTATTGGATGACAAACTTATTTTATATCGAAGATTTCATAACAAAACAAATATATCTTCAAAAAGTTTTAAAACTGAATTAAGAGAATCATTAGAATTTGAAAATGTAATGGACTCATTTCTTAAAATAAAAGATATTAACTTGTTAGAAAAAATGTTTGAAAAAGAAATAAAACAAACAGGAATTAAACCATATCCTGATACGATACCATATTTTTTAGGCCGTATGGCGATTTATGTGAAAAAAGATGCAAAAAAATCCTGGGGTTACCATAAGATTATAAATTTTTTAAAAGATAAAAAAGGTTTTGATTTGGTACAAAAAAGATATGGTTTATCTTATAACGATTTTCTTAATCTTACACAGGAATTTCATAATACAACATTTGAAAGATGTTTTAAATATAAAAAATTATTCAATTTATTTTTAGTATTAACAATTATATTTGGAGTTTTTTTATTAATACTTTGTATTGCTTTTTTTATAAAATTTTAAATTAAATAATTAGTCTAATTTAATTCCCATCGCTCTTTCAATTGCTTGATCCATGTTGTAATATTTATAATCTCCAAGACGCCCTAAGAAGAATACATTATCAAGCTTTTTAGCGTCTTCTAAATATTTATTATATAGTGCAAGATTTTCATCATTGGCAATAGGGTAATATCTTTCATTTTTTCCTATTGCGAAATCTTCTGAATACTCTTTTGCAATAACAGTTTTAGAAGATTTATCATTCAAGTAATGTTTATATTCATGAATTCGTGTAAAATCATAATTATTAGGATAATTTATGCAGGCATGTGATTGGTAAAATTCTCTGTCATATTCTTCAAATTTGAAATTAACACTTCTATATGGAAGATATCCATATTTATAATCAAAAAATTCATCAATTGAACCGGTATAGAATATTCTATCTGATTTATAACTTATATGTTTATAATCAGTTTTCAATTTTATTTTTATATTCGGGTGATTTAGCATATTTTCAACAAGTTTGGTATACCCGTTTAGTGGAATACCTTGATATTTATCTTGAAAATATCTGTTATCTTTGCTTAGATATACCGGAACTCTTGCTGTTACAGCTCCATCAATTTCATCAGGATTTTTACCCCATTGTTTTGCTGTATAATGAAGGAATATTTTTTCATAAACATAATCTGCCAAAAATTTTAAATCTTCATCGTCTTGTTTTTTAAATTCAAGAATAGGAACCTTTTTATTATATTCGAAAGTTTTAAGAAGTTTTTCTTCAATTCTTTCTGCCATTGTGTGTGGAAAAACCTGATAAAGTGTATTGAAGTTAAATGGAATATGAGCTTCTATTCCGTCAATTATACCGACAACTTCATGCATATAGGTATTAAAGGAAGAAAATTGATTAACAAATTCCCAAACTTTTTGATTATTTGTATGAAAAATGTGCGAGCCGTATTTATGAATCATAATACCGTTTTTGTCACGGTAATCATAACTATTGCCGGCAATGTGGTCTTTTTTGTCAATGATTAAAACTTCTTCACCTTTATTAGCCAATAAATTTGCTAAAGTTGCACCTGCAAAACCCGCACCTGCTATTAAATTTTTCATTATGCTTTCCTTCCTATTATATTTACGCTTTAAATTATAGCAAAAAAAATTAAAGTTATTAATTTTTATTTTTACAGGTTAAAAGATTATGGTATTATTAATTTCATCGGGGGTATTAGAATGATAAATCCAAGAATATTATTTTTTATATTTAATGCACTAATAGTTATTTTGGCATTATTTTTAATTTTTAAAATAAATGGTGAATACGGAAAAGTTATTCATGGGACTTCCTGGGATGCAAAACAATACGGGAATAAGTACATTATAAGTCTTAAAAATCATAGTGAAATTGTGGAATCATTAACTGATTTTGTTAAAACCCAAAAGATAAAAGCCGGTAAAATTTCAGGTATAGGGGCCGTAAATTCTGTGACTTTACGTTTTTTTAATCCTGAAACTAAACAATATGTTGATAAAACTTTTTCTGAACAAATGGAAATATCTAATCTTACGGGGAATATTTCTTTAAAAGATAATCTTGAATATTTGCATATTCATATAACTTTAGGTAACAGTGAATATAACTCTGTTGCCGGTCATCTTTTAAATGCCAAAATTAATGGTGCAGCGGAATTCGAAATAGAAACTTATCAAAATGCCAAAATTGAACGAAAATTTGATTCCGAGATAGGATTAAATGTTTACGATTTTGCAGATAGATGAAAAGAGGAAATAAAATATAATGATTGAAGGAGTAATATTTGATTTTAATGGTACGTTATTCTGGGATTCACGTCTCCATTATGATGCGTGGATAGATTTTTCTAAAAAACTGCGCGGCAAACCGTTTTCTGATTATGAAATGAAAAGATATATGTTCGGAAGAACAAATGCCGATATTATAGAATATGCTCTTGGTAAAAAACTCCCTGTAAATGAAATTATACAATTGGCAAAAGAAAAAGAATCTCATTACCGTGATATGTGTAAACGTTCTCCGGAATTATTTCATCTTGCTCCAGGTGCTATAGAATTTTTGAATTTTTTGAAAGAAAATCATATTCCACGTACTATCGCTACAATGTCAGAAAAGGATAATGTAGATTTTTATATAGAAAATTTTAAATTGTCTAACTGGTTCGATTTAGATAAAATAGTTTACTCTGATGGAACAATTCCCGGGAAACCAAATCCTGATATTTTTCTTATTGCCGCCCAAAAAATAGGTTTATCACCAAAAAACTGCGTGGTATTTGAAGATGCACAATCCGGGATTGAAGCAGCATATCGTGCCGGAATAGGGAAAATTATTGCGGTCACTTCTATGGAAGAAAAAAGTTATTATGAAAGTATAAATTGGGTAGATAATATTATTCCGGATTTTAAAAATATTTCAAATTTATTGTTTCCTAATGTAACAATTAAACAATAAATCAACAAAATATTTCTTTATGTGATTTGATTAAAATGTATGGATATTAAGAAAGGGCAATTATGGTAAAAGTTTCAATGGGAAAACTCCCAAAATCTTCTAATTATAATATTACGGTTCTAGGTAAAAACAATAAACATAAACCTTATTTATTCAATAATGTTCGTGAATTGATTAAAGGAAAAGGTGTTACAACTAATTTTAAAATTGGAGAAGATAAGATTGTTATGCAGGCATCTACAAAGAAAATGGCTACAATATTATCAAAAGGTTTAAAGAGAATGGGAATAATTAGAGAAAAGGGTGTAAAATAAGAAAGAAGGCCTTGTATGGAAAAGAAAAATATTGATTGGGAAAATCTTGGATTTGGTTATTATAAAACTGATAAAAGATACGTATCAAACTATAAAGATGGTAAATGGGATAATGGATGTATAACAGAAGATTCTATGGTTGCAATCAGTGAGTGTGCCGGTGTTATACATTATTGTCAAACTTGTTTTGAAGGTATGAAAGCTTATACAACACAAGATGGTCATGTTGTTGTATTCAGGCCGGATATGAATGCGCAAAGGATGTATGATTCTGCTGTAAGATTAGAAATCCCGCCATTTCCGGTAGAGAGATTTGTTGATGCCGTTGAACAAACCGTTAAAGCCAATTTGGAATATGTTCCGCCGTTTGGTACAGGAGCTGCGTTATATATTCGCCCTGTATTATTTGCAACAGGTCCTGTAATGGGTGTGAAACCTGCTCAAGAATATCAATTTAGAGTTTTTGCATCTCCTGTAGGCCCTTATTTCAAAAAAGGCAGTGCTTCATCTTTGGTTCTTAAAGTTAGTGATTATGACCGTTCTGCACCTAATGGAACAGGACATATAAAAGCCGGATTGAATTATGCAATGAGTTTGTACCCGATAGTTACAGCTCATAATGAAGGGTTCAACGAAAATATGTATCTTGATCCTCAAACCCGTACTAAAGTTGAAGAAACAGGCGGTGCTAATTTCTTCTTTGTAACTGCCGACAACAAAGTTGTTACTCCAAAATCATCAAGTATTTTACCGTCTATTACAAGACACTCTTTGATGACTTTGGCGCAAAATCTTGGATATGAAGTGGAAGAAAGAGAAGTTTATTTATCTGAAATAGGTGATTTTGTAGAATGCGGCCTTTGTGGTACTGCAGCAGTTATTTCGCCTGTTGGTAAGGTTAATGATCATGGAAGAGAAATCATATTTAAAAACTCACAAAATGGTATGGGACCAATTTCTAAACAACTTTATGAAACTTTAACCGGTATTCAGTTTGGTAAAATTGCTGGTCCTGATGGCTGGGTGAGAAAAATAGTTTGACAAATAAAATAATAGTTGAGATTTCAGGGCTGAATATCAGCCCTTTTTATTTGTTGTTTAAAATAAAAAAAAGACACCGGTTATTATTCGGTGCTTTTTATATCCCTATTCTATATAAATTGTAATAGCTTAATTATTATCCGCCAAATGTTTTAAAACTGAGTTCAATATTTTTATCAACTACTTTTTTAACTGCTTCCATTTCGTTTTGAAGCGCACTTTGTTCTGTATTCAATTGTTCAAGTCTAAGTTCCAAATTTCTATCCTGAGCTTGAATAATTTCTGTTTTCGCATTAATATCAGTTACTGCTTTATCATATTCTGTTTGTTTATAGTTGTATTGATTAATTGCATCATTGTATGCCGCTTCATCCGTAATTGTTTCGACATTCAAAGTATAAACTGTTGAATCATCTTCAAGTTTAAGAGTTGAGAATCTTCCATTGCCATCAGATTCTAATAATGCTTTTTTAGTTTCTGAAACCAAAGTATTTACATACGATGCATGATAATATGCGAGTTTTGATTGCTGCCCGTCAATACCATTATCTGCAATTGCGTCTTCATCATACGCGCTTTGAGCAGATTCTTGTAAATCAAATTCTGTTGTGTAATATTTTGTGCCATTCATTTCAAAGGAGTAAATACCGCCAATATATTCTCCATTTTCATCAAAACATTTCGAAAATTTTTCGGCTGCATCCGTGCTGCCATTTATGCCTCTCATATCTTCTATTATTTGTTCTATTTCTGTAGATATGGTGCTATCTTTTTCGTAATCTTCACTGGTTACTTGTGTTAGACGCAGATTACCAATATAACTAAAGTCAGAGAATGTAGGTGCATAAGTTGCAGTATGAAAAGTTAATTTAGAACCAACTGTTGTATTTTGCAAATCAGATTCTTTGACATAGTTTCCATCGGTATCTTTATAAAAAACGGTTGAAGCGTTACTTTGTAATACGGTTGCATTTTCGTGTTCTAATGATGTTTTCCCGAGGTTTATTTCATTTGCACTGACATAATTATTTACGCCGCCAATATTTATAACGTAATAACTATCGCCTTGATTGTAATCGGTACCATATACTTCCATTAATGCTTCCAGTTGAGCACTGTCAGAGGTGTCGACTTTATTGTATGTTGATTGAGTATTAGTTACATCATAAATATCAGTTGTTGTTGCACTGTTTGTGCCATCTAAATTCTTAGCATATGATTCTGTTGTTGTTGATTTATAATATTTATTTGATGCAACTCCGCCGGATTTAACTCTTGCAACATCTGCTGCGAAATCTGAACCATATACAGCGTACATATTTTTATACTGTTGATCTTCTGTATCTAATGTTGTTAAATCAACTAGAGCGTAGGTTAGGCCATTATATGTATAATTTCCGCCACCTGCATTTGTAAATGATGTTAAGTTTACACTTTGTGCACTGCGAGTAGTATCAATTGATGTGTAGGTATAATTATCTGCAGCTTCATTATAAGAGAAATAATCTGCAACAAGATCTGTGCCGGTGATTGCATTTATTTTGGCTCTGTCTTCAGAGTTGTTATTGTCAACCGGCACAAATGTGTGCCTTAGCCCATTGCTGTCTGTGATAATATAAGAACCATTACCAGTTTGAGTTGGGGTCATTACTGCTCTAACTGTAACATTTCTTTGGTTCGATGTTGGATCATAGGAATACTTGTCTGTTTTTACCGCTTGTATTTGAGGGTCGTTTAATAATCTTCTTGAGCCAGTATATATGTTTTCATAATGGCTTATTGTGACAACATAGTTGTAATCACTATTTGGTTCGCCTATTTGATAATAATTGTCAAGAATAGAATCATTAACACCGTCACTGAATGTATACTGTAATTTGGTAAAATCAGTACTTGAAGGAGCCGTAGGTACTTGAAGGCCTAACATTTGATTAAACAGGTCTGCTGTACGGTTGGCAAGAATTAATCTTGACTGGTTAATTTGTTGACCTTCATATTCAACGTTAGTCTTTCTGGCTGTTAGGGCTAAGTATCTGGCTTGTGATGCAGCCATTCCCATAGGCTTCTCTTCCTTTCTTTTCAATATAATTATTACATGTATAATCTAGACCATTCAAGGGATAAAGAAGAAATTTTATACTTTAGATGGTGGAAATTTATACTTTAGTTGGGTATTTATTACCCTTCTCTTCGCTAGTTTATCCAGCGGAAACTTTTAACGTTATTATCATTGTTTATATCGCCGTATATTTCAACAATAAATTTTCTGTATGCTTTATTAGATAACTCTATACCTGGAATTTTGTTTAATTCGTTTATCAATTGTCCATTTTCTGCTAGATTTACGCCGGGTATTTTATTAAATAGGGAATTCAAAGACAGGTTACCAACAGCACCAAATACGGTTGAGATTTTTCTTGATAATTGACCTAAAACTTGCATATCTGCTATTTCTGTAACCATATTATATTTCCCTTTAATAAACAAATTTAAATCTTTTCCGGTAGAATTAATTTCTATTGTGTGGGCAATGCCATGGTTAATTAGGATGTTACCTTCTATACTTGAAAATTCTCCGGTTTTTAAAGGAGTTACAAGGTCAATTATACTGTTCATTGTAATTCCTGTTATCCCGCTTTTGAAAACATTTCCGGCTCTTAATAAATATTCTAAAGAACCGAGCTTTGGCATGCGACCATCTTTTACAGAGAATATTGCTTTCCCTGAAAGAGTTTCTTTACTTGTGATTTCATTTGTAACATTTGCGATAATTTCGATAGTTCCTGTAAGTTTACCATATATTTGGTTTGGAACATCAAATACTGCGGTTAGAAGGTCATTTGCACTGACGCTATCAGCATTAATCTTTAATTTTAATAAATTATTCAAAATATTATATTTTACGCTGCCTGTAATTTCTCCATCTGCGATATCAAATTTGAATTTGTTTACTGCAAATTGCATTTTTTCATTTAGCGAACAATCAGCTTTCAGGTTATTAGCATGTATGTTTCTAACGATGATACTGTCTGCACGAATACTTAAATCATTAAATATAACAGAATTAAGTAAATTAGTGTTTGCTACACTTGATTGGTTTTCATTAAATGTTCTTAATTCAAGTTGTTTCAATTCAGAAATTAAGTTATTTATATCAAGATGTTTAAAAGCAATGTTTGCTTTTTTTACAACATAATTTGTTGAAAACTTATTTTTTACAATTGCATTAAATACGACATTATTCGAGAGAATTTCGCCTTTTGACTGAATAATAATATCTTTATCATTAAAATCAAGAGATAAATCTTTAATTGTAGTATTCAAAAATGGCATATCAATACCGTTTATTATCATATTCCCGAGTATTTTAGGTGATGTTGATTTACCGTTGATTTTTAAATCAGAAGTAAATTGTCCTTGTTTAATTGTAGGTTTTCTAAATACTACATTAAATATTCTGGCATCAGTCGGAGCTTGAGTTTTTATTGTTAAATTATCAAAAGTATAGAATTTTTTATTATGATACGTTATACCTCCTTTTACAGTAACTAAAGGGAATAAGTTCTGCTTATTATTTTGAGAGGCAATAAGTTTACTGTATTGGAATTTATTTAATCTTATTAAATTATTTTTCAAAATATCAAAATCTGTATTTACTGTAATCGGATTTTCTGTATCGCCAACGGTTGCTCCCATATAATAGATGCTTGAATTTTCTTCCAGTTTAAAATCCATTTTTGTATTAATTTTATCTAGTGAACCGGAAATAAGTGTCCCTAATAGAATATCTCCTTTTACTTTTATCGGATAAATGGTATCTATGTTCCAATATTTATCAAATGTTTTTTGTGAAAGTTTTGAATTTATATGGATATCTAATTTCGGTTTTTTAAGTATATTGCTGACATTTCCATATATTAATACTGGCATGTCATCTACAAGATAGTTCATTTTGTTTAAAAATAACCGGTTATTTTTAATAACTATCTGCCCGTTGATTAATCTTATTGGTACAAGTTGTTTTAATTGATAAACTGCATTTATATTATTTAAATTTAATACTGCATTTATATTATTATTTCTAATTTTTGCAGAAATATCAGTGTTTCCGGAACGGAACTTGAATTTTTTGCATTCTTTTTTAATATTATCTGGGATTAAATCTGATTCCATAAACGAATTAAGAGTAGATAAATCAAAGTTTTTGATTTTGATATCTGAATTAACTTTGATTTTATCTATATCTTTAGATAAGTTTGATGCTGTTATATCGATATGGAATGGATTATGTTTAATAAATCCATATAAATTTGTTAGTTTAAGTTTAGAGTTTTTAAGCTTAAAATCTCCGGACATTATTTTTATATTTTTAACAGGTTTATTATTTCTCAAAACTTTTGCATAGCATTCGGCCTTATCAATTTCAATATCATCAATTTTACCTTTATATGTCGCTTTAAATTTGATAATGCAGTCATCAAGTTCTTTGAAATAGTTTTTTGTAAATTCTCGGATGTTCATTCTATCAGACGATGCGAGAATATTTGCTATCCCATTTTTAATATCGCCTGTTACATTTATTTTAGATAAATTGTCAAGGAAACTGTTGAGATTTAATTCAACATCAAGATTCTTAAACCGTATATCTCCGCTTACTCGTTTTACAGGAATTCCATTTAGAATAAGTGAATTATTTTTAAGCTTTATTGCTCCTTTTGCAAAAAGATTTTCGTTTAGTTTAATATAGTTTATATCAGGAAGTTTACCGGTTAAATTAAGTGTGAAATCGCATTTCCCTGTACAATTTTTGATATTTGGCAGTATTTTTTGTACCGGTTCAAGCATCGGTGAATCTTGAATCGTTTTGATAAGTGTATTTAAAGGTAAATTATTCCCCCCTGCGTTAAAGTTGATATCGCCAAATAATGAGCAATCTCCTTCAACTTTAAACGGTTGGTTTTCAACTGTTCCTGTATGGTTAACAAAATGTGCAGTTTGGCCATTAAAATTAAGATTCCCTGATGCATTTTTTAGTACAAGATGTTTTACATCATTAAATGAAGCGGATGCATTTTTGAAATTAAAATCACCCCATATGTGCGGATCTTTTTTTGTACCAATAACTCTTATATTGATGTTTCCTTTACCTGTTACATTCATTATCGGAACAGGACCAATTAAGAATCTTAGAACTTCATGCAACGGGTTAAGTACAAATTCTGCTATTGCTAAATCAACGGATTTTGTACTTCTTATTCTTAAATCAGCTTTATATTCTCCGTAATCATCAATTGTTCCTGTAACATAAACTGTTTCTTTTTCAGCTGCAGGTACTACCACATCAAGTTCCATATGTTTTTCAATGCATTTTATATTAATCTTTGCTTTTTGGGCATTGGGTATAGGTTTTATCATATAAGCATCAAAAACATTTACATATCCATTGATGCGAGGTTCAGGGAATTTCCCTTTTATATCAAGGTCAGCTTCTGCAAATCCGTAAAACGGATACATTTTCAGTCTATATATATTAAATGTTGGTACTACAATAGGAGGTAGTAAAAGTGCAATTTCTCTAACGTCTGATTTGGGCATATTTATTTGTAAATCAAATACTGGTTTTAACGACGTAAATTTATTTATTTCTCCTTGCATCCTTGCGTGAACATTTCCTCCGTCAGCATTACAATATTTAATTTTTAAATTATTAGATTTAAGTAAAAATTCAGAATTTACAACAAATGTTTCAGGAAAAATTATTGATTTTGCAGAATCTTTAACTAAGATTTTTAGGTTTTCAATATTCGCATTTAATTTTGAATAATCGGATTTTATATTTATAACCCCATTTATATATGTAATATCATCATGAATACAAGTTGATATAAGGTTTTCAAATGGTTTTAACTGTAAGTTTTTTATATTTAAATTAACTTTTGCATCTTTGATGAATTTTCTTTTCGGGATTTTAATATCAAAATTAGCGCAAGAAGATGATTCCCCTACAATAAAATTATTATTTGCGTGAGATATTATATAATTTAGAGTCTCTTTATAATAAAAATCCTTGCCTTTTAGGTAAATAGGTAATTTGCTTTTTTTATCCAGAAGAGATATTTGGTAGTTATTAATCTTTATCCTGTCTATTTTGGATTTTACGTTTAGTTTTTTAGAAAAATCTAGTAAATAATCCCCGAGATATAGATTTTTATCCAGTGAAAAATTTGCCTGAATAGTGGAACATTCGATTGTTCCGGCATGAACTTTACCAATAATAAGCGGTAAAACCCTAATATTTATTTTTGGGGTTTCAATTACAAGTGCTCTTGAATTATCTTTATTTAAAACTTCAATCTTTTCTGCTTTAAATTTTGCGTGCGGCAAAAACCATAGATTCAAATCAGGATTTGTAAAACAAACATTGTATCCGGATTCTTTTTGGATAATTGCTTGAATATTTTGCACATTATATTTAAACAATTGTGGAATCCCAATTGCCCATATGAAATATAATATTAAAAATATAATTATATACTTAAACTTATTTTTAAACATTTTAAACTTTGTAATTATATATCAAAGTATAATTAAGGTAAATCAGTTAATAAAACGATAATCACTCTTATTTGTCTAATAACCATTGAAATACATTTAACCGTTTTATACCATTTATATCCCCATCACCAGAGTCCATTGTTAACAGGTATTTAGAATAATTATCTTTAATTTCCTCCAGAGGTTTTAATTCTCTATTTAAAACATCCGGATCTGTAACATTTAAAGCAACTTGATAATATTCTGTTATATTAGCTTTTCTGGCAACAAAATCTATTTCAATAGTTTTTCTCTCACTTTTTCCGTTATTTTTTATTACTTTTGAATGAACTTTCCCGACAGAAACTCTAAAACCTCGTCTTAAAAGTTCCAAATACACAATATTTTCCAGTATATGCCCCCTGTCTCTATCGTTGATACCAAGTATTGCGGTTCTCAAGCCAATATCAACAATATAATATTTAGAGTTTGGATTAAGATAATTTTTTCCTTTTATATCGTATCTGTCACATTTATAAATTAAATAGCTATCAATCAAAGCTTTTATATAACTGTCTAACGTCGGTATTGAAATAGTAATTCCGGAAGTTTTTAACCCATTAACAATATTCCTTAAAGAAGTTTCATTTCCTATATTGTCAAAAATATAGCGGATAATTGAATCTAATCTGTTAGAATTACTTACATTATATCGTTTTATAATATCTTTTTGTACAGTATTAAGATAAACCGTATTTATTAAGTACTCATAAATAAGATTATCATTATTTTTAAATTTAATTATTTGCGGAAATCCGCTTTTTTTTATGTATTTTTCATATACTTCAAATAAGTCATGACTTGATAAAGTATCTTCTTTTGTCGCCTCATAATATTCTTTAAATGAAAATGGCTGCATTTTTATTTCAACATACCGACCGCCAAAAGAATTAGATAAATCACCTGAGAACATATAAGCATTAGACCCTGTTAAATATAAATCAACATTTTTATTTAACCTGAGAGTATTTGCTGCTATCTGCCAATTTTCAAGCAATTGAATTTCATCTATAAAGACAAAATTCATTTTTTTGGTGTCTAATTTTTCAACAATAAAATTTAATAATTTATTATAATCTGTTAATAAAAGTTGTTTATTATATTCAAGACCTATACTTTGTGTCTGTATAACATCTTCCAGATTGATATTTATAATTTGATTTTCTAATACATATTTTTGTTCAATTAATAATTTTTGGAACAATGCGAATAATTTAGATTTTCCACATCTTCTTACGCCTGTAATAATTTTAACTAAATCATTTTGCCCTAGCCAGGCTTCAAGTTTTTGGGTATATTCCGGTCTTTCTATTAATTTCTCTTTAAATTCATCCATAAATTTATTATACTTTATAAAAATGTAGAAATCAACAATTTTATAAAATACACTTTATTAAAATGTAGAAATTAACAATTTTGTAAAATGTACTTTATAAAAATGTAGAAATTAACAAACTTACAAATTAGTATAATCTTTGGCGTTCGATGTAATCTTTTTCTCTTGTATCACGTATTTTTCTTGCGGTAGAACCAGCAACAACTGTATTTGGCGGTACATTATGTAATACTAAAGAGTTTGCGCCTATTACAGCATTATCGCCTATGTTTACTCTGCTGATTATGACAGAATTTATCTGAATGTCAAAAATAGCTCAAAATATTTGAATTGAACGTGTGAGAAAAAAGTATTTTCAAGCTGAAATTGCGGAAAAAGCGGTATAACTATCAAAAAGTTAATTCAAGTATTACAATTATTGTAAATATTTTTGAGGCATTAGAAATAGATTTGAATACGTTATTAAAATAATTTATTCTTTCATATTTTCAAAAGCAATTTCAAGATATTCTTTAAATTTTTCAATTTCATCTGATTCAAGTCTGTCAGTAAGCTGGTTCTCCGTTGCTTCAAAAACCAGGTTCATTTGCTTAATTAATTTTTTACCTTCTTCTGTTGGTTTTAATGTTTTTCTTCTGGCATCATTATTATTTGCTTCTGTTTCAACTAGCTTTTTCTTTTCCAATCCGTGTAAAAGACTTGTTACAGAAGGTCCTTTCAGATTAAGACTTTGTTCAAGTTCTTTCCTGCCAAAAACTTTTTTGGTTTTAGAAAGCTTGATAATTTCCCCTAATAATCTTGCCTGTTGATTTGTTAAATCATAATGAATAAGACATTTATCCTGCAAATATTTGATAGTGTGCGCAATATTTCTAATATAATAACTGCAAGTTTTCTCTTCTTTCATATTTAAAATCTAACATAAAAATAGGTAGAATTCTATAGAAATTTAATTTTTTGTTTCTAATATCAAATTCTCATAAAAAAAACTCCTCTTGAAAAACATGAGGAGTAAAACTAGAATTAGGAAGGGAATTAGGGTATATAAAAAATCTTTTAACTTGCTCTCTTATTGATTACATATATATAAAGTATATATTCACCTCCCAATTTCAGTAATTATATTTTTTGTTACAAAAATTAATATTAGTGGAGATTTTATTTAGTTAATTAACATCTTTCCCCATTGAATTTAGAATAAAACTATAGTACCGTATAATAGTAGGAATTAGTTTTATGAGGGAATTTTGAATGTCTGTAAGAAAAATTGTTCAATATGGTACCCCATCATTAAGAGAACCGTCAAAAGAGGTTCATAAGGTATCAGCAAAAGTTAAAACATTGATAAAAGATATGCTTGATACAATGTATGTAAATAATGGTGTTGGGCTTGCAGCGCCGCAGGTAGGCGAGAACTTAAGAATTTTTGTTATAGATGTTTCTACAAATGATGAACCGCTTAATCCAATAGTATTCATAAATCCTAAAATTATTAAAAAGTCTGGTTTTATGAAGGGTGATGAGGGGTGTTTAAGTTTCCCTCAGGCATATACAGAAGTTTGGCGTTACAAAAAAGTTATGGTTAAAGCTCTTGATAGAAACGGGCGTTCCTTTGTTCTTGAGGCTGACGGAGATTTGCTTGCAAGAGCAATTCAACATGAATATGATCATCTTGATGGGATTTTATTTGTTGACCATGCAACAAACAGGTTTGCAGCTGATGAGGTTCTTGCAAAAAACAATCTTCCGCCGGTTGAAGTTGATAAAATGATTGACCTTCCTGAAGGAATAAATGAAGATGAAGTGGTAAATAAGGATGACAAGAATCAAAATGATTCAGATGAAGCTGTTGAGGGTAAAGAATAGATGATTAACATTGTTTTCTTTGGTACTCCTGATATCGGACTGAAATCTTTAGAATATTTATTTTTATCTGACAAAATAAATGTTCAAGCTGTTGTTACTCAGCCTGATAAACCATCCGGAAGAGGGCATAAAATAACGATGTCTCCTATAAAAAAATTTGCGGTTGATAATAATATTCCTGTATTTCAACCTAAATCAATCAGAAAAGAACCTGAAATAATGGATGCCTTAAGAAAATTTGAGCCGGATTTTTTTGTGACATTTGCTTTTGGGCAAATATTATCTCAAGAGGTTCTTGATATCCCAAAATATGAAACAATAAACCTTCATGCCTCATTATTACCCAAATACAGAGGTGCAAATCCGATTCAAAGAGTAATAATTGATGGTGAAAAAGAAACAGGGATTTGTACAATGATTACTGAATTGGCGCTTGATTCCGGTGATATTTGTATAAAATTGCCGATAAAAATTCCTGATGATATGACCTGTGAAGATTTATATAACAAAATCTCTGAAGAATCACCAAAGCTTTTGGAAGAAACTTTAATCGGGATATACGAAAATAAGCTTTGTCCGGTTCCTCAATGTGAAAATGGTGTGTGTATTGCAAATAAATTAAAAAAAGAAGAATGTAAGATTGATTGGAGTAAATCTGCAAAAGATATCCATAATCTTGTAAGAGGGGTTTATCGTTGTCCGTCTGCTTTCTTTAATTTAAACAACAAAATGATAAAAGTTTTAAAAACTGAAGTTGTAGAAAAAAGACAGCCGGAATCGTATTATGCAGATTTTGTGCCGGGAACCGTTGTTGGAAAGTTAAAAGACGGTATAGAAGTTTTAACCGGAGATGGAATATTAAAGCTTCTGACTGTAAAACCGGAAGGAAAAGGTGAAATGAATGCTATTGACTGGTTCCATGGCGTTCAGGGGGTTAATCATCTATGATAAGCAAAGGTATAAGGGGTGCTATTACTGTTGATGATAATACAAAAGACGCTATAAAGTCCGCAACGTTAGAACTCCTTGATGAATTAATAAAAAAAAATAATATCAAGAAAGAAAATATATCTCATGTAATATTTACTATGACTAATGATTTGAATGCAGAGTTTCCTGCAAAATTCGCAAGACTGGATTTTGGCTGGGATGATGTTGCTATGATGTGTTTTCATGAGTTGGATGTCCCAAATTCATTAAATAAATGTCTTAGAATTTTAATTGTTGTAAATGTTGAAGAAGGTTTTAAACCGGAATTTGTATACCTTAAAGGAGCTTTAAATTTAAGAAAATAAGTTCTATAAATAAACAGAATTTTTATATTATAATAATATTCAATAGAGGTATAAAAATGATTGAAAGAATACTTGCCGTAAATTTTGGCGGAATAGGCGATGAGATATTATTTTTGCCTGCTTTATGGTCATTAAAAAAAGAATTTCCTAATTCGCATATTACTCTGGCTCTTGAATCCCGTGCGAAAGGGATACAGGATTTGTCTGATATTATTGATGAAGTTATGCTTGTCGATATTAAAACAAAAAATAAGTATATTGAACTTACAAAGTTTATTTTTAAAGCAATGTTCGGAAATTATGACGTAATAATAACCTCCGGCGGAAACCAAATGATGAGTGTTATTTCTGCCGCAACTCTTATTAACAGACGTGTTGGATTTGATACAGGAAGTTTAAGCCGGACATTATTAACGGATACAGTTCCGTTAAATAAAAAACAGTATGCTGCAAAAATGTATCATGATTTGGTTAAACCTCTTACTAATCAAGTAACAGAACTTCCTATTATTGATGTTAATATAAAACAAAAAATCCCTAATTCGGTATTAATCCATCCCGGCGTAAGTCGAATGAGTCGTATAAAAGGAATTATTAAAACAATAAACGGGTATGAATGGGCACAATTAGTTGATTTACTTCAAGAAGCAGGTAAGCACGTTATGATTGCAGGCGGCCCTGATGATGCAGAATGTATCAGAGAGATAGAAGAATATACTAAGTATAAAGATTATGAAAATTTATATGGAGCAACTTCAAATTTGACTGAACTTGCAGAACTTATATCTTCTGCAGAAAAATTTGTTTGTTCTGATTCTGCTCCTTTACATATTGCAGTAGCTCTGGGAGTCAAAACTTACGCATTTTTCGGCCCTACTGACGATAAAAAACTTATTCCGCAAAATGAAAATGTTATGGCTCTGAAAAATAATTGTAATTGTCCTGACAGGCCTTGTCTTTGGGAAAAAAGACCAATTTCATGCATGGAATTACCATGCCTTAAATATGATTTTCATGACATTGTAAAAATAATTTTAAAGAATTAATCCTAAAGTATTAATTTTTTTAAAGAAATTTTAATACCTTGAAACTCTTATTTCATCAAATTTTCGGGGAAAGTATCGGTTTTATTGTAACACCGACTTTTGTAAAAGGATTGATTTAGTGATATGTTGTTGGTATATTTAATAAGACTCGAAAATTAAATTTCAGATTCGATGTCTTTAGTTTACACACAATAAAAAGGATATAAGTTATGTCATTACCAAATGTAGCGTATTTTTCTATGGAAATTGCACTGGACCAATCATTAGCAACTTATTCAGGCGGTTTAGGTTTCTTAGCAGGTTCACACATGTTATCTGCAGGATACTTACAAATGCCAATGGTTGGTGTAACAATGTTATGGTCTTACGGTTATTATGACCAAAGAATTGACCATTCAGGACAAGTAGAAGTAGCATATATCAGAAAGTATTATGATTTCTTAACTGATATAGGTGTTACAGTAGAAGTAGATACTTTTGGCGAAAAAGTTAAAGTAAAAGCATACAGAGTAGAACCTGAATTATTCGGAGCTTGCCCTGTATATCTTTTAACAACAGATATTGAAGGAAACAGTGAATGGGCTAAGAGAATTTCTCACAGATTATATGACGGTGATGAAAGAATCAGAATTGCTCAAGAAACAATTTTAGGTATTGCTGGTGTAAGAGTTCTTCAAAAAGTAGGTTACAATTTTGATGTAATCCACATGAACGAAGGTCACGCACTTCCTGCAGCTTTTGAATTATTAAGACAATACAACGGCAACTTGGATGAAGTTAAAAAGAAAACCGTATTTACAACCCACACACCTGTTGCAGCAGGTAACGAAGTACACTGGGTAGACACATTAATGGAAGGTGGATTCTTCTCTGGTTGTTCAAGAGAAAAAGCTGTACAATTAGGCGGAGAAAACTTCTCATTAACAGTTGCTGCATTAAGAATGTCAAGAATTGCTAACGCAGTATCTCAATTACACGGTCTTGTTGCAAACAAGATGTGGGAATGGGTTGACGGCAGATGTCCAATCAGAGCAATTACCAATGCTGTTAACTTACATTACTGGCAAGATAAGAGAATGTCAGGTGATGCATCTGATGAAGAATTATTAAATGCAAAACTAGAAATGAAAAGAAAATTATTCAAGTACATTGCAAACGTTGCAGGTAAGAGATTTGATCCTAACGTATTAACAATTACCTGGGCAAGAAGATTTGCAGATTACAAACGTGCTTGGTTAATCCTTATGAACAAGGAAAGAATTGAAAAATTATTGAACGAAAACAAAATCCAAATCATTTTTGCCGGCAAATTCCATCCGGATGATGTTATGGGTAAAGAAATGTTCAATAAATTATTGAACCGTTCTCATACATTAAAGAATGTTGTAGTGTTACCTGGTTATGAACTTAAACTTTCAGGTATGTTAAAACGTGGTTCAGATATCTGGTTGAATACACCATTAAGACCGTTTGAGGCTTCAGGTACATCTGGCATGTCTGCAAACGCTAACGGTGCATTACACTTATCAATCTTTGATGGTTGGACTGTTGAAGGTACATTCAACGGTATCAACGGTTACACTGTAGAGTATGAAGGATTGGATGACGATATGCCTTGGGAAGAACGTCATTGGAAAGATCACGAATGCATTATGAGTATTATCGAAGATCAAATTATTCCTACATACTACAATAACAAACCTGAATGGGCTAGAATGATGCGTCAAGCTATCAGAACAGCAGAAGCTTACTTCAATTCTGATAGAATGGTTATTGAATACTACAACAGATTGTATAAACCAATCGCTCATGAAGACTGTGCAGGTGAAAAGAAGAAAGAATTAAATATATCTGAAGCACCTACATTTGATGCTTGGACTTTCTCAAACATAAAATAAACCATAAATAACAGACTAAAGCCGCCGGTATTTTAATTAATGCCGGCGGCTTTTATTATATTTGTTTAAGATGCATATATAAATTATTATATTTAATTTATTTTTTTCCTTATTCCAATATTCATTCCCAGAATAAATAATCCTTTATGTGTCCAAGTTTCATAGGTTGAAAATATTTTTTTATATGGCGGGTAAATATATTTTTTGTAGATTTTACTTTCTTTTTTAGCCCAATCAGAAAAATGGCTTGAAGATAAAGAACCCAGATGATAAATAGTTTGATTTGAAAAAACATAGTTAGTTTTTTTCATTTTTTGAGCCCAGTGAATAATCCAGTCATCACCAAAATATATTTTCAATTCTTCCGGTATAGGTTTATAATTTTCTTTTTTAAAGACCATGAAAATTCCAAAGTCAGCAGGTCTGAAGGTTATTGGATTAAGAGTTATATTATCAGACAGTTCAATATTTTTATCAGAAACATCTATTATAACTTCATTATTTTCATTTCTTGTGTTGATAACATTTTTTGTATCCGCACCCACAATCCCTGTGTTATCATCAAATAGATTTAAAACGGCAGAACAAAGGTTATCAGGGATTTTTATATCATCATTGACAAGTGCAATATACTCGCATTTTGCTTCTTTAACACCTAAATTCCAGCTAGGATTAACAAAGAGATTTTGTCCTTTAGAAATTATTTTAACTTTTGGGTTCTCATAATTGAACTGTTTATCTGCGTTGTTATTGATTATAATAATTTCTTGAACAGTGTTATCAGAACTTAGTGAACATATTAATTCGTTTAATAAGTTTTCATCTTTTAATAATGTCGGTATTATTGCTGTAAGTTTTTTCATGGCTGCTTTCTTTCTGTTATTTATTTTACTTTTCTGCGTAGCATATTAAAACTAAATCTGCCTGCGGAAGGATTGCTTCACTTCTTCTTATCATAAATTTGTAACCTAAATTCAATGCTTCAATTTTCGACTTGAGTTCAAAGAAATCTTCCGGAGTATGGTATATTGCAATTGCAAGAACCGGTTTATCTTTTTTGATAGTATCTAATGCTCCATTAATAATTAGTGTTTCATACCCTTCTGTATCTAACTTAATCAGTCCGATTTTTTTAGAAGATTGGTTATAGTATTGGTCAATTGGTATCAAATCAACTATTTCGGTGTCATTAAAAGTTATTTCTGTTTTTTGTACTTTATCTGATAGTCCTTTATGGATTGGAATAATTTTGTCATTAAAATTACCTGTTTTTATAATTTCATTGATTTTATTTATATTGACAGATAAAGGTTCAAAAATATTAATTTCAGAATCCGGAAAAATTTCATGGAACATAACTGCGGTATCACCGTTAAAACCGCCGCCATCTATTATAATGTTTCCGTTGATTTTGTCCAAAATATTTTGTGGTAAATCTTTTAATCCATATTTATTATGATAAATATATGGATTGATTGTTAAAATATTTGGAAACGGTTGTTTAAATATTTTCTTATATTTATTATATGTTTTGTTAATTTTTTTATCTTCATCTGTCCACATATTATTGTATGGATGATTCCAGTGATGAATTAGTTCAATAAATTTGTTAATATAATCAATTGATATTTCGTCAAGATTTTGTTTTAGGATTTCAAGTTTTGTTTCTATATTATTTTTATTAATATAATCATTAAAAATATCTTGCCAGTAAAATATAACGATATCAGTTAATTTTATTTTAAAATTAAATAGCGGTAATTTAATTCTGAGATATAATTCCGTATTTTTCATACAAAAATTAAATTTAAAAAGATAAAAATTATAATCTTTATTTAGTTGAAAGTTTAGTTTTGTTTTATTGAGTGTTATTGATAGATTTTCTTGCTCAATCTTTATTTCCATTAATTTATATCCTTTTTTAAGTATTTTACATTAAAATTAATGTATATACAATTTTGTAAATAAATTATATGATATTTAATTTCATGTTATGCAAATAATCAATACACAAGTTTATATCATTGAATGGTAAAGTTTTTATTTGTTCATCGCTTAAATATTGTTTCGTTAACATTGATGGTTCACTCCGTGAAGAGTACGAAGAATTTTGTCAACCTGAATTTATTGATTTTATTCACGTCGTCCTGAACGAATGTGAAGGACCGCATTGTCGTTCGCACCAGAATTTCTTAATCACTTGTTTAAAGAGATTCTTCGCATTCGCTCAGAATGACGAAAAAGCAGTCATTGCGAGCGATAGCAAAGTAATCTATTCTTATAAAAGATTACTTCATTTCGTTCGTAATGACAAAAAATCCATTTACCCCTTCAGGTTCTTACCAGTGTGAATACTTGATTATAACGTCTCCTCACTCCTCACTAGTCACTAATCACTTGCCTAATCACTTAGTCACTTAATCACTCAATCACTTAACATAACACAATATCTATTGTGTTATGAAAGTTTGAGTTTTATTATTTCCCTACTTGAAAATATTCAAAACCTTTTTCTTCCAGTCTTACGGAATTATATTGGTTTCTGCCGTCAAATATAATCGGTGTTTTCATCAGAGATTTTATTCTTTCAAAATCCGGACGTCTGAATTCGTTCCACTCCGTCAGAAGTAAAAGAGCATCCACATTTTCAATGGTATCGTACGCATTTTTTGAGTATGTAATTCTATCTTTGAAAATAACTTTTGCACTCTCCATTGCTTTCGGGTCAAAGCATTTAACTTTTGCTCCCATATCAAGTAATGCATTGATTATTGTAATTGCAGGGGCTTCTCTCATATCGTTAGTTTTAGGTTTAAATGCCAGCCCCCATACTGCAAAAGTTTTTCCGGATAAATCAGTTCCAAATCGTTTTGTAATTTTTTCTATAAATATTTTTCTCTGTTTTTTATTGATATTATCGGCTGCAGAGATAATACTCATATCCATACCGTTTTCAAGTCCTGTTTTGATAAGAGCTTTTACATCTTTCGGGAAGCAACTTCCGCCATAACCAAGTCCCGGGAACAGGAATTTGTTTCCGATACGGGAATCTGTTGAAATCCCTACACGAACCATTTCCGCATCTGCTCCGACTTTTTCGCATAGATTTGCAATCTCGTTCATAAATGAGATTTTTGTTGCAAGGAAAGAATTTGCAGCATATTTTGTCATCTCTGCTGATTTTACATCCATTACAATGACTCTGTTTCCGGTTCTAAAGAACGGAGAATAAATTTCCTGCATAATAAGAGTTGCTTTGTCAGAATTTGAACCGATAATAACTCTATCAGGATGTAAAAAATCATCTACCGCATTCCCTTGTTTCAAGAATTCCGGGTTAGATACGACATCAAATGGGTGTGTTGTATTTTCTTTTATGATTTCTGTAACTTTTTCTGCAGTACCGACAGGAACAGTTGATTTATCAACGATTACTTTGTACCCGTTCATTGATTTTGCAATTGATTCTGCAACTTGGAATACATATTGTAAATCTGCGGAACCGTCTTCTCCCTGCGGAGTTCCGACAGCAATGAAACAAACTTGGGATTGTTTAACAGCAGAATCAATATCAGATGAGAATTTTAGCCTGTCTTCCATAACATTTGATTTTACAAGTTCTTCAAGTCCCGGTTCATAGATTGGAATAATACTGTTTTTTAGTTGTTCCAATTTTTCTATATTATTATCTATACAGATAACGTCATTTCCCATATCTGCAAGGCAGGCTCCTGCTACTAATCCTACATATCCTGTTCCTATTACTGTTATTTGCATT
>CALUXV010000018.1 GCA_944324835.1 Candidatus Gastranaerophilales bacterium | reverse complement strand
TGGAGCCGGCGTAATAAGTGTTAAAAATGTATTGAACTAGAACTGTACTACATATCTCTAATATGGTTTTTCTACAACAGCAACATGTGCATAATATTCCAATGAATCATCCAATGATTCCAGTTCCATCTCTACACCGTATTTCTTCTGCAACGCCAATTCTATCAAATAATCAGCGAAATGCGGATTTTTAGGCAAAAATGAACCATGTAAATATGTGCCAAATACATTTTTATACCTTGCACCCTCAGTTTTATCTTTACCGTTGTTACCTTTTCCGACAATAATATGGGATATAGGTTTTGTTTTTCCTTTTAAATAAGTAAGTCCGCTATGATTTTCAAAACCAACTAAGGTCTTTTTCTTTAGAGGGTAATCAATTTCTGCCGTTACATTTCCAATAAACCTATTTGACCCAGCAACCGTATACGCATCTAATAATCCAATACCCTCTAGTCTATCAGCATTGTTGGGTTGATAATAATGTCCCAAAAGTTGATATCCGCCGCAAATAGCCAAAAATACCGCATTCAAATTTTGTTCATTTTGTAAAAAAGCTTTGTTTTTTTGTAACTCTTTGGCTACCTCTACCTGTTGAATATCCTGGCCGCCGCCAATAAAGTACATGTCATGCTCAGACATTCTATCACCAATTTCAATTTGATCAATAATTAAATCTATGTCACGCCATTCGCAACGTTTTTGTATTGTTAAGACGTTACCAAAATCTCCATATATATTTAACATTTTAGGATACAAATGTGCTAATCGTAATTGTCTTTTCATTCCCAAAACCTTTAATTAGACTCTCTAACTGCTCTATAAAACTCATTAGTTATCAACTGAGAATATCTGTCTTTTTCATTCACTGATAACAACAAACGCTGTTCTTTAGGATTATCATCATAAACAGCTATAATACCGGATATTTTATTAATCGGAAGTTTGGTTACACTTGCGGTAAATCTTACATAAGGCAATTGTCTGCCGTAAGCATACATATTTCCTCTGTTTGTAATATGAATATCACTTACATTTGATGATTGGTATTTAAACTTTTTACTCAAATCCCCGAGTTTTTGTTCAATGCCATCACCTCTTAAATCTTCGCGTGTTAATATTTGTTTGTGACCGGAATCAAGAATTATCATTCTTTGTCCTGATGCTCTGTGTTCAGCAAGCACGGCTTTATATCCAAAAAGATTTACTGCAGTATCCACATTAAATTCCGCATTTATATGTGAAAAATCACCAACTCTCTGAATAGTTTGAGCAGATTTTTCTTTGAAAAAATTTGAACAGTTTTCTATTAAATTGTCAAAAACGTGTGCTTGATACAAATTATTTAAACCTACAAATACAAGCACCAGAATAATTGCGTTAAAAATATTTTTAAAAAATCGAAACATATTTTCCTTCTCTACATACTTATTGTATAATTATAGACATGACAAAAGGGGAAATCAATCATATTAATAGTATAGATGTAAATCCGGAAGAAACATCCCCCGGAATGCGCCAGTATCTTGAGATAAAACAGCAAAATCCTAACACTCTGCTGTTATATAGAATGGGAGATTTTTATGAAACATTCTTTGAAGATGCAGAGATTTTATCGCGGGAATTAGAAATCACTCTTACTGCACGTGATGCCGGAGCTGCTCTAGGGAAAGTTCCTCTGGCTGGAATCCCTGTCAAATCAATGGAAAATTACCTTAGAAAACTTATAGAAAAAGGTATAAAAGTTGCTATATGCGAACAACTTGAGGACCCTAAACAAGCCAAAGGAATTGTAAAAAGGGGACTGGTTAGAGTTGTTACTCCTGGAACAATTATAGAAAATGATTTTTTAGAGCAAAGCAGCAATAACTATATCTGCGCAACTTTTGAAGAAAAAGGAATGTACGGTTTTGCATATTCAGATATCAGTACTGGCGAGTTTAAAGTAACTCAAGCCCCTTTAAACTTAATATTATCTGAACTAGCAAGAATAAAACCTTCTGAAATAATAGGACCTTCAATTGCTCAAAAAGCTTTACCATTTCAGATTGTTCCTGATGAAAAATTAAATTTACCGGAAGAAATGACAGCAAATTATACTTGTTCTAAAGTTCCTGCTAAAATTTTTACTCCTGATTTTGCTAAAAATAATTTGAAAAATGCACTCAATATATCAACCTTGGATGCTTTGGGGTATGATAATTGTAAACTCGGTTTTAGGGCTGCAGCTGCATTACTGGCATATATTTGGGAAAACTTAAAATCATCATTTCCGAAACTTGATACAATTGAACAATATGAACTATCTCAATATGTATTAATGGATTCAAGTACAAGAAAAAATCTTGAACTGGTTGAAACATTACGTGAAAAAAATAAATATGGTTCTTTGTATTGGGCTATAGATAGAACAAGTACGAATATGGGAACAAGACTCCTTAAATCCTGGATTTGTCAACCGCTTAAAAAACTTTCTGAAATAGAAACAAGGCAAGAAATTGTAGAAAAATTAATCGAAAATGATAATATTCGAGTTGAAATAACAGAAACACTTCATGATATTTATGATATCCAAAGGCTGGCAACTAGACTGAGTACAACTTCGGCGCTCCCAAAAGATTTTTTGAGTCTTAGGGATTCTTTATTTGCTCTGCCAGACTTATACAAACTTACAAAAGATTGCAATATTGATATTTTTAATCATATAGAAGATAGGTTAGATGATTTAGCCGATTTCGCAAATATAATTAAACGCACAATTGATGACAATGCTCCAAATATAATTAAAGAAGGCGGAGTTATAAAATCTGGCGTTGATGAAGGACTTGATTATTTAAGAGATTTACTTACAAACGGAACAACCTGGATAGAAAATTTTGAACAACAGGAAAGAGAAAAAACTAACATTAAAAATCTTAAAGTTGGGTATAACAGGGTCTTTGGATACTATATTGAGGTTACAAATTCTTTCCTAAGCCAAGTTCCGGCTAATTATGTTAGAAAACAAACCCTGACCGGCGGAGAGCGATTTATCACAGATGAACTAAAAAAACATGAAGATGAAGTTCTGACCGCTCAAACAAAAATTAATGAACTTGAATATAAAATTTATTCTGATTTCAAAAACTATGCCAAAGAGTTTGTAGACATCATAAGAAAAGTTGCAGAATGTATTGCAAAGCTGGATGTATTGAATTCTTTTGCAATAACTGCGTTAGAAAATAATTATGTGAAACCTGAGATAAATGAAACTTCTGAATTTGTAATAAAAAACGGACGTCATCCTGTTTTAGAAAAAATTCTGCCTCTTGGAACTTATGTGTCTAATGACTTAGAGTTGCAAGATTCCGTAGAACATAATTCAACAAGGTTTATGATTCTTACAGGTCCAAATATGGCTGGGAAATCAACATATATGCGTCAAAATGCACTTATTGCAATTCTTGCCCAAATAGGTTCGTATGTTCCTGCAGATTATGCAAGAATCGGAATATCGGATAAAATATTCACTCGTGTCGGCGCCAGTGATGATTTAACTCTAGGACAATCAACATTTATGGTAGAAATGGTCGAAACTGCGTATATTCTGAACAATGCAACAGAAAACAGTTTTATTTTGATTGACGAAATAGGCAGAGGAACAAGTACTTATGATGGAGTTGCAATTGCATGGGCTGTTGCTGAATATATTGCAACCAAAATAAATGCAAGATGCATATTTGCAACGCATTATCACGAATTAAACGTTATGACCAAAACATATCCTCAAATTAAAAATTACAGAATAACAATTACGGAAGAAGATGGCAAAATAGAATTTTTAAGAAAGATTGTACCGGGCGGAGCAAGCAAAAGTTATGGTATCCATGTCGCTCAGATGGCAGGACTGCCAAGCTCTGTTATTAATAAATCAAAATCACTAATGACTAAAATGCAAAAAGATTTTTCTAAAAATTTATCTACTAATAAAAAATATGCGGATAAACCGGAACTTGTACCGCCGCAGCTTAATTTGTTTAATACTTAAAAAACGGACTTGAGAAAAATCCCAAGTCCTAAAGAAATACATATTAATAAAGTTTTTTATACAGCAGCCAATCCGTGTAAAACTTGATTGTTAATAGCCATCTGTTTCATTTGATTCTCAACAATTTGTTCTTTTTCGGCTTTTGATAATTCCTTACCTTTTTGTTGTCTATCCATGGCTTTGATATTCGCCGGTTGAGCATTCATCGGAGAAGTAAAAAGATTTGTTGGTTTTTCTACTTTCGATGTGTTATTGATGTAAACAGAAGGAGTAACTTTAGCCTTAGCATCTGATAATTTAGAATTTAATGCAACTTTTTCAGACATTGCTTGCATGTCAGTAATTTTCCCGTTTCTTAAATCATCAGTTACTTCATTGCGTTCAAGTTTAATTTGGTTAACTCTTTGTTGTTGAGTAACTCGCGGAACTGCAGATACGTATGGTCTGAAACCACTAATTGCTTGTATCATTTTCCCACTATCCTTTCACTTTACACACATGTATCCGACTTAACTAAGTTAGATGACAGATTTTTTTTGCTAAATAAAAGAATATTTTTTACATTTCTTATTGTTCAGCAAGTTTTTCTCTAACTAATTTTTCAATTTCTGCAAGTAATTCTGGATTAGCATTCAAGTATTCTTTTGCTTTGTCACGGCCTTGACCTAATTTTTCATCATTAAAACTAAACCAGGCTCCGGCCTTTTTAACTATATCAAGATTTACTGCAACATCAAGGATATTTCCGGTCTTACAAATTCCCTTACCGAATATAATATCAAACTCTGCAGTCCTAAACGGAGGTGCAACCTTATTTTTAAGAACTCTTACTCTTACATGGTTTCCTACATCCATTCCGTCGCCTTTTAAGCCTTCAACACGTTTAATTTCCATTCTGACAGATGCATAATACTTAAGTGCGTTACCGCCGGTTGTTGTTTCCGGATTACCATACATAACACCGATTTTTTGTCTTAATTGGTTAATAAATATTACGGTAGTATTGGTTTTTCCTATAACGCCGGTTAATTTTCTCAGCGCCTTAGACATTAATCTTGCTTGAAGCCCCATTTGCTGGTCTTCCATTGTTCCTTCAATTTCTGCTTTTGGAACAAGAGCTGCAACAGAATCGACTACAACAACATCAACAGCACCTGAGCGAACCAATTCTTCGGTGATATCGAGAGCTTGTTCTCCTGTATCAGGTTGAGAAATTAAAAGTTCATCAATATTTACGCCAAGATTTCTTGCATATTCAGGATCAAGAGCATGTTCCGCATCTACGAATGCTGCAATACCTCCTCTTTTTTGGCATTCAGCTACGATGTGTTGTGCAAGAGTCGTTTTCCCTGATGATTCAGGACCATAGATTTCTATGATACGTCCTCTCGGAATACCACCGATTCCTAAAGCTACATCAAGTGCCAGCGCACCTGTTGGGATTGCATCAACATTAACCGTAGTTTTATCTCCAAGACGCATTATTGCACCTTTACCAAAATCCTTTTCTATTTTTTCAATTGCAAGTTTTAGCGCTCTATTTCTTTCATCAACTGAACCTGTTGTAGTTTCTTCTTCTTTAACAGCCATACTATCTTCCCTTTATAATCTTTATAATAAAATATCATCTTCCGGCTTTTTGATAAAAAGTCCAAAAGCAAAAGGTTTATATGAATTTAAGGTATTCTTAAGTTTATAATTTTCTTTATTTAATTCATTAACCTTATTTTTTAAATTTTCATTTTCTGTTTTACAGCGAATTAATTCAACAACAACTTCATCCATTCCTTCAAGACGTTCATCAAGTACTTTTGTAATCGAATCTGTAATAGAAGTTGTCATATTATCTTCCATCTTTTTTAAAGATGACAGTAGTGTATTTACAACGACTTGAGAAGAAGATTTCGGCATAACATCTTTTTTTGAATCTTTTGCCTGTTTCAATATTCTTGCTTCTTCCATCGAAAAATAAGTTTTCCCATTCTCATCTTTTTGCGGGACAATTGCAGCTTTTCTACAAAGCTTTACAATTTCCATATTATCAGCATTCAAAATTTTTCTTAAATCTTGAGGTGATAAAACTTTCCCCTTTATGTTTTCACTAATCACTAGCTTCTCCTCTCCATTACAATAGTATACTAGACAAATAAGTTTTATACCATGCTTTGTAACAAAGATTTACGATTACAATCTCTTCGTTGACGTATTTTCAAAAATAAATCTGCCGCCGCTCATAGCAAGCATTTTTAAAGAACACGACCCGTTAAATTGTTTGTCTACAACCCCAAGACTTGATAGTCTGGCCGCTACAAGTTCGTTTAAATCATCAGTGGCAATAAATAAACTACACTCAGATGTACAATCTCCTTGTGTAAACGGACATTTTTTTATCATGAAATCCCCCTTTGTAATATTATATAGTTTATTTTGCAGAAATATATCCGTTAATTGCGGTATATGCCGCTACGTATGGAGATGCAAGATATATTTCACCATTTGTGTTTCCCATTCTGCCTTGAAAATTCCTGTTCTGAGTTGCAAGACAAACTTCGCCATCTCCAAGAATACCCGCATGAACTCCGACACAAGGACCGCATCCAGGCGGTAGTATTTGGGCATGAGAATCAATGAATGTTTCTAATAATCCTTCTTTCAATGCCTGTTTATATACAGTCGGAGATGCAGGACATATCAACATTCTGACATCAGGATTAACTTCTTTTCCTTTTAAAATATCTGCAACAACTCTCAAGTCTTCAATTCTGCCGTTTGTACAAGTTCCGACATAAACCTGATTAACTTTAATTTTTTTAGGTTCTAATTCTTCAACTGTTTTTGTATTATCAACCGTATGCGGACAAGATACAGTGTATTTAATATCTTCTGCGTTGATATTGATTACACGTTCATAAACCGCATCTTCATCAGGAAGGATTTGAGAATACTTATCACCTCTGCCTTTTTCTTCTAAATATACCTTTGTTTTTTCATCTGCAACAAACAAACCGCATTTAGCACCGGCTTCAACTGCCATATTAGCAAGAGTGAATCTTTCTGCCATTTCCATATTATCAATTGTATCGCCTGTAAATTCCAAAGCTTTGTATGTAGCACCATCTGCACCAATCATCCCAATAAGATGAAGCATTAAATCTTTTGAACAAATTCCCGGTTTAAACTTACCTGTTACAACAATCTTGAATGTAGCAGGTACTTTTAGCCATGTTTTACCAAGTGCCATTGCAACTGCTATATCCGTAGACCCCATGCCGGTCGCAAACGCACCTAAAGCCCCGGATGTACAGGTATGAGAATCTGCCCCGACAAGAACTTCACCAGGGTTTACATAAGATTCGATTAATCTCTGATGGCATACACCAGAGCCTGTATCAGAAAGGATAGCACCATATTCTTTGGCAAATTCTCTTAAAACCATGTGAGTATTTGATAACTCTTTTCTCGGACTTGGTGATGCGTGGTCTATAAAAAGGATTGTTCTTTCAGGATTGTTTAATTTATCTTTACCTATTTTCTTAAATTCTTGCACCGTCAAAGGTCCTGTTCCATCTTGAACCGCACAAACATCAACTTTTGATATAACCAATTCTCCGGCATGAACATCTCTGCCAACATGGTTTGATAGAATTTTTTCTACTAATGTTAAACCCATTTATTTCAATCCTTCCTATATTAAATAATATGTTTTGGCAGAGTGAGAAGATGTGCATCTACCCTGTCTTTAATAGCCCCTTCCGGACAATAATACGGTGACACTGTCATAACTTTTGCCGCAATATCCGGATAATAGTATATAAATTTCAATTCACTTTCTGTTAACGGTTTTTGTGTATGAACGTTTGCATAGCGGGCAAGTTCAAGAATGTTACGTGCTTCGTGTTCATCATGAAATTCCAGTTCCAGTTTGTCGTATACATTTCTGAATCCTTTAATACCGCCATACTCGCCTGTTGTAATCATACGTCCGGTTTCAATGATTTCAGGTTCTCCGCGTCCAAGTTCTTCATAATCGTATAACTCATAATTTCTTCGGTCTTTTAATGCTCCGTCAGCATGGATACCCGATTCGTGAGCGAATGCATTGTCCCCAACTGCCGGCTGATTTATAGGTATTGGAACTCCGAAAGCATAAGCTGTATATTTTGCAAGTTTCCATGATTTGCTTAAATCAATTTTAGGGTCAATTTTATATTTGCTGTTTTTGAACCCAGCAGATTTTAATACAGCCAAAAGACATGAAACTAAATCTGCATTTCCTGCACGTTCTCCCATACCATTTATTGCAGTATTTATATAAGCATCAACGCCTGCATCAATAGCAGCTCTTGCCCCCATAACAGAGCAGGCAACTGCCATGCCTAAATCGTTATGGAAATGTAGTTCTATAGGCATTTGTGCTTCTTTTGCTATTTGGTAAATTCTTTCATAAGTAGTCTGAGGATCTTCATATCCTAATGTATCACAATATCTAAAGCGGTATGCTCCGGCTTTTTTTACTTCTTTTGCAAGTTTAATAAGAAAATTGATATCACTTCTTGAAGCATCCTCTGCGTTAACGCCAATAATTTGCGCCCCTTTATCTACAGCGCATTCAACAGCTTCACAGGTCATCTTAAGAATATCATCAGGAGTCTTTTTCCCCATATACTTTCCGTAAATCATTTGTTCTGAAGTCGATTGTGAAAGATTGCAATTCTTTAATTTTGGAACATTTTTAAATGACTGTTCAACATCTCCTGATATTGCTCTCATCCAGCCTGATAATTTTGTATTTGTAATAACATTCCACTCCACAAGTTCGAGATTTGCATTCAAATAGTTTAGTTCGTGCATTGTGGTAGGGAATCCAAATTCAGATTGGGTAATACCCATATCATCAAGCATGAGATTTATAATTGTTTTTTGAAGCTTGGCTAAGCCAAGTCTTGATGTTTGAACACCGTCTCTGTTGGTTACGTCTACAAAATAAATTCTGTTTTCCATATTTAAATCGCTCCTCAAATTACTATATTATACACAAAAAAATCCGCTGCTCAATAACAGCGGATTAAGTTTATATAAAATGTTTAGATTATTTAATACCTAATTCTGCGTCTACATTTGAATTCTTTTTGCCGGTAAGTACTTCACCTAAAGCATTAGAGATTTTTTTCATAAATGGTATTTCAGGATTATCAAATTTATCTACCAATATACCATTCTTAAATTTTTCAAACATTGATTCTTTAGCACTGTTTTTTGATTTATCTTTAGCCGATATAAGAATTTTAGTAGATAAATCATTTTCAACCGCAGGGGACACGAATTCATCATTACGGATTAATGCTCTTGCATCTTCAAAAGTAACTTCTTTATTGTGTTTTTTAGCTAATTGATTTATTGGGTTGATATATTCTTTAATTTCGTTATATGCATTCCCTGCCATTGTATGAGGATCTTTTATTTTAACATTACTACGTTGAGCCATATAATTATCAGATGTTGTGTCAAGATAATGCTGATATCTTGCTTTTGTCATTTCCATTTCTCGTTCTATTGTTCTCAAAGGGCGTGTATTTTTTACCGGTGAAAACTTTATTCCAAACATATATCTAAGACCTCCTATAACGAGTAGTTAAATGCTCAAAAAAAATAAATTTTGCTAAAGAGGTAAAGATTTGTAACAATTTAGTTTAAATTTCTAAAGTTTATTGAATAAATGTCGTCAAATAATCTGTCAATAAAATGAAGAAAATAGGGGATAAACATGGTATCAATTAATGCAATTAACGGAGCAAGTCAATATCAACAAATGCAACAGGTAAATGCAATTAAGCCTGAAACAAGACAAGAACTTCAAGCACTGGGAATTAATTCTCAAAATATTAAAACAGAATCACAAGCACAAGAAATTATCAAACAATTCCATGAACTCCAAAATGCACAAAATCAAGTACAAAACATGCAAGCTCCGCAAGCTGTACAAGATTTAAACAGCACACAACAAGTTGGTAAAGCAGAAGATTCTCAACAAATTCAAGCATTTGCAGGCGGACAAGCAGGGGCAATTCAAGGTCAGCCTCAACCGTTCCAAATGGCTAATGAAATCACTGCTCAGTTAAACAGACTTAAACTCGGACTAATTTAACCTTCACAATAACCTACACACAGATTTAAGGCTTACAAAATGTAAGCCTTTTTTATTCTTTAATTTACAGCTTAAAATAGTTTATAAGTTCATTTCTTGAAATAGTTTCTTGAGTGGATTCTGCAAGGTTTTTGATTGAAATTTGGTTGGCTTTTATTTCGTCTTCCCCTAGAATAAGAGCATAATCTGCTAGTTTTGACGCTTTTTCCATTTGTTTTGTAAATTTTTTATTTGTCATGTCAAAATCTACGCTTATATTATTATTTCTTAGTTCTGAAACAAGTTTTATGGCTTCTGATATATCATTTGATACGACATAAGCTGTAAGTTTCTTTTGAGGCAATGATTGTAATAATGAATACAATCTTTCCATACCCATTGCAAAACCGACGGCCGGAGTATCTTGCCCTCCAAGATTCTTTACAAGTGAATCATATCGTCCTCCACCGCAGACGGCATTTTGTGAACCCAAATTGTTTGATTTGATTTCAAATACTGTTCGATTGTAATAATCTAAACCTCTGACAAGAAGTTTGTTAACTGAATATTTTATACCTAAATCGTTTAAGTATGTTTTTAGATTATTAAAATGTTCTGCACAATCAGTGCAAATAAAATCTGATTGTATAACTTCTTGAATCTCTGGTTTTGCATAAATTTCTTTACAGGATTCTACTTTGCAATCCAGCAATCTTAACGGATTTTTTTCGAACCTTTTTTGGCAATCTTCACATAAATCTTTGAGATATGGCCTTATAACGTTTTTTAACTTTGTTTTGAATTCTTCCCGGCATTCAGGACAGCCAAGAGAATTAATTTCGACATCTAAATCATTTAAGCCTAATGTATTTAAATATCTTATTGCCAGAGCTATAGCTTCAGCATCTGCTGTAGGGGCTTTTATACCAAACATTTCCATCCCAACTTGATGGAATTGTCTTTGTCGTCCTGCTTGCGGACGTTCATATCTAAACATTGGGCCTTTGTACCAGAGCTTTACCGGTGCACTTAGTCTATGCATACCGTTTTCAATGAAAGCTCTTACAACTCCGGCAGTATTTTCAGGACGGAGAGTTAGAGAACGTTCACTTTTTTCGAATGTGTACATCTCTTTATTAACAATATCTGTAGTATCTCCAACACCTCTTGCAAATAATTCTGTTGCTTCAAATATTGGGGTTCTTATTTCTTTGTAGCCGGCATTAGAAAATACTTCTAACGCTTTCCCTTCCATAAAATGCCACAAATCAATCTCTGCAGGTAATATATCTTTTGTACCTTTTTGTACTCTAATAATTTCAGCCATACTTTGATTATATTAAGACTGCAAATTAATGTCAATTATTATACGACCTATTTAGCCTTTCCTCTGATTGGCGGCATATAAAATATCGGATAATTATAAAATAAATCATACATAGGCTCATTTATATAATAATTATAGTACATTGGGTCATAGTACTTAGGTTTTCCTTTACCTGTAAAATCAAATCCGGATTCAGAATCATATGTTTCATCTTTAACTACAATGCTGCCGTGCCAGTTTTTAGGCTTTTTGCAAGGAAGATTAACAGGTTTTTCTGCCAATGCAATTGTTGGTATTAAAACTATTGTTAAAATTAAAAAGAATCGAAAAATATTTTTCATAATTAACCTTTATTACGATAATAGCATAAAATTGTAATGTTAAACGCTTTTGTATGTTATAAATTTATAACTAACTAATTTTAGTATCTATACCTGAAGAAAATATTTGGGTGGTATTGATAAAAACAAGGATAATGTGGATACTTTGGATAAGTATAAATTGCAGCGCATACAGGTATAGCAATACCAATCATCATCCCGAATATTAACATTCTTTCATTCATTATAATTCTCTCCATTTGTGTACATTTATATAACGATTAATTTTATAAAAAGTTCATTTTTTATAGATTGGTATTCTAAAAGGTTTTTTCTTGCTTTTTGCCTATTTCGCATCCGGGAACCATTAATGCGAGGGGGATAAAACGTGATACAGATTTTGTAAGTATATTATCTTTTTTAATATACTGTGATGTCATACATATATCATCAAGGTGTGCAGACATATCTGTTAATTCTACCGGTCTGTTATCTTTTTTGTGGAAAATCAGTTGATTAAGTTTATTCGCAAGTTTGTTTCCTGCAACAATCCCTGCAGCAAGTCCGATGAGCGGAGCGGCAATTCCTATCGGTTTATTCATCTTTGGTAGTCTTTTCACAGCTGCTTCGCCTAATAGCGATGTATAGTGTACGGTTGCGATTGGTAATACAATATTTGTATATTGAACTAACGCTTCTCTGACTTTTGCCTGACGGTTATTTTTGTTTTTATCAAAAATTACTCCGCCCAAAAGTCCTCCTAGACAGCTGCCTGCTCCAATTACCGGAATCGTTTTAATGTCATAATCAATCTTTCCTAAAAAAGTATCCTTGAATGGTGTGGCTAAAACCTTTGATGGCTTAAAAGAATAAGGTGTTTTTGACAATTTGGCAAGCAGAGCAAGGCTTCCTATTACGCCTAATGCTGTTGCAAACTGGATTCCTAATCTTTGATTTTTACTTAGCCTTTGTGGCGGGGTATTGCTTGTCTGAGGTTTATTTAGAAAGTACCTGCTGTTATTTAATGTTGTAAAGTCACTTACACTATTAACCATAATACTACCTGCCTATTATAAAACATATAAATTTATTTTTTTGCTATGTCCATGCTAAAATTAGATTAAAAAGGAGAGGATATTATGAAATTTCAAGAAATAAAAAATAATGTTTTTTATTGCGGATTAAACGATGAAAACAGAGCAATTTTTGATGAATTAATTCCTTTAGAACACGGAACAAGTTATAATTCTTACCTTGTTAAAGGATCTGAAAAAGTTGCGATTATTGATACAATGTATCCGCCAAAAACTGAAGAATATCTTAAAAACCTTGATGAAAACGGGGTCGAAAAAGTAGATTATATTATTGAAAATCACGGAGAACAGGATCATTCAGGTTCAATTCCTGCATTGTTAGAAAAATATCCGGAGGCTATTGTTGTTACAAATTCAAAATGTGCGGATAATCTAAGAGAAATGTTATTTGTTCCTGATGAAAAAATCAAAATTATAAATGACGGAGAACAGTTATCACTAGGAGATAAAACTCTTCAATTTATTTTTGCTCCGAATGTTCACTGGCCGGATACAATGTTTACGCATATTATAGAAGATAACATTATATTTACCTGTGATTTCTTAGGTGCACATTATGTATTTGATGATGTATTTGCAAAACCGTCAGAAGAATTGACGCATAGTGCAAAAAGATACTACGCAGAAATCATGATGCCGTTTAGAATGCTATGCAAAAAATATACAAAACTTATTCAAGAAATGGGTGTTAGCATAATTTGTCCGAGTCATGGCCCTATTTACAACAACCCTTCAGATATTTTAGATTTATATGAAGATTGGACAAAAGATGAAGGCAAAAACCTTGTTCTTCTTCCATATGTCTCTATGTACGGTTCAACAAAAGAAATGATTGACTATCTGTCTGAAAAACTTGAAGAAAAACATATTAAAACATTAAAATACGATATTGTAAGAGGCGACTTAGGCGATTTAGCAATGGGGCTTGTTGATGCTACTACAATGGTATTAGGAACATCAATGGTTCTTGCCGGACCGCATCCTGCATCGGTTAATATTGCATACTTGGCAGGAGTTCTAAGACCAAAATTACGGATTGCATCATTTGTCGGTTCATATGGCTGGGCAGGAAAATTATTTGAACCATTGGCAGAATGCGTTTCAAAACTTAAATTAGATGTTATTGAGCCTATTCAAGTTAAAGGCAGATTAAAAGAAGGTGATTACAAGAAACTTGATAATCTGGTAAATTCTATTTACGACAAACATAAAGCTTTAGGGGTGTTGTAAATAATTTAATTTTACGGATTACTTAGTTATAAAAAAGGTTGGAATTTTATTTCCAACCTTTTTTATTAAACTCTTAAGCAATTGAGCCTACTTCTTTATCTGCTGCTTTGCGAAATTGCATTTCATAAAGCATTTTATATTGTCCATTCTGAATGTTAATAAGTTCGTCGTGGGAACCTAATTCTACAAGATTACCTTCGTTTATAACTGCAATTTTATCTGCATTTCTGATAGTCGATAATCTATGCGCAATAACAAATACTGTTTTATTTTTCATCAGCGCATCAAGAGCTTTTTGAACAACAGCTTCAGACTTATTATCAAGTGCACTGGTAGCTTCATCCAAAATAACTATAGGACTTTGTCTTACCATTGCTCGTGCTATTGCAACTCGTTGTCTTTGTCCGCCGGATAATGAAGTGCCTCTTTCTCCAAGTAATGTATCCAGACCATCAGGAAGAGTATCTATGACTTCTTCTAAATGTGCAGATTTTATTGCATTATCAAGCATTTCATCTGTTGCTTCAGGATTCCCCAACATAATATTTTCACGGATGGTTCCGGTAAATAAGAAATTGTCTTGAAATACAATTGAAATATTTTCTCTTAGAGATTCTAATGTTATATCTCGAATGTCTGTTCCATCAAATTTAATTGAACCGGATTTTACATCATAAAATCTAGGGAGTAAATTGACAAGCGTAGATTTACCGCCTCCGGAATTCCCTACCAGTGCAATTGTTTCTCCTTTATTTATGTGAAGGTTAATATTATTTAAAACAGGTCTGTCTTCTTCATATTCAAAACATACATTTTCAAAATCAATTGACGATGTTAAATTTTTTATATTAATTGCATTTGGTCTATCAATAATTTCCGGTTTAATATCAAATAATTCAAATACCCGTCCAAATGAGACAAATATATTTTGCAAATTCGTTAATGTGCTGCCAAGTGTTTTCATCGGTTTATATAAGAGTAGTAATGACGTAACAAATGATGCAAAACTTCCGGCCGTCATTTCTCCTACCAAAATTAGCTGTGTGCCGTAATACAATACGCAGGCAATGCCAATAGATGCAATAGAATACATTATAGGTGACATCCATGCTGCACGTTTAGTTAACGATATTGAAATATCAAATGATTTATGAATTTGGTCATTAAATGCATTTTTTTGATGTTCTTGTAATGAATATGCGGTCATAACTTTATTGCCGGAATATGTTTCATTAAAGTTTGTTGTTATATTCCCGCCAACAATCATTCCTTTATTGGACGTTTCTTTAATTTTTTTTCTAATTAATGCCATTGGTAAAAATGCACATCCTAAAACCAAAACTCCGACAACAGCTAGTTTCCAGGAACTTATAAGCATTACGGCTATTAAACTGCCGGCTCCAAATGCACTGGTAACAATAGATTTAAGCTGCTGGATAAAATTTTTTGCTGCACTATCCGGATCTGACAAATATCTGGTGAGAATAATACCTGATGAATTTTCATCAAAGAAACTTGAATCCATTTGTACTAAACAGGCAAAAAGTTTCATTTTAATAGAGTTTGTGATTTTCTGACTGGTCCAATCTGTAAGATAATCATTTAAATATCTCATAAGGCCTTGAAAAACGGCAAATAATATAACACCAAAGGGTATAATTGCTGCTAATGTTCCACAAGAAATTGTTATTGGATGTCCAAATAACGAAAAGATTAAATCGTGTTTTCCTATTACGTAATCCATATATGGCTTAAGTGCGAATGCGGTTACCCCATCTAGCAAACCTACAGGAATAGCAACGAGTACCCCTAAGAATATTCTGAATAAGAATGGTTTGATGAAAGGAAAGGCTCTTTTTAACAGCCAAGAATATCTAAAAGCATTTTCTGCCTGTGTATTTTGTAGTTTCATTAATTATTATCCCCATTAATACTATATCGTATGATATAATTATACCTAAAAAATATTGCTGGCAAATTATATTTTTACAAGAGTTATATACATATGTTAATCTCAAGATTTAATGCATTGAATATACAGTATAAAAGAGCAGATAAAAAGGATAGTCTACGTGGTAATAATTCTGTATCAAAGTTCTCAATCCCTTTAAATAAATGCTTTAAAGGGTATATTGCTTATGATAATATTAACTATATAAAAAGAAATGGAGAGAGTAGTATGAATTTAAAAGATAATTATATAAAAATAAGAGAAAATTTTTCAAAAGAACTAGCTCCAAAGGTTTTAGAAACCGAATTAAATGCATGGGATTTTTATACAAATAGTACAGATGACAATTTAAAAAAATATTTAAAGTCTGAAGATGAAACTCATAATTTATTTAAAAATGAAGAAATATATAACCAACTTAAAGAAATAAAAAATAAAGGGTTGAATGATAAACACTTAAACAAACAATTAAAAGATTTGTACAAAAGTT
Organism: Candidatus Gastranaerophilales bacterium; assembly: GCA_944324835.1. Taxonomy (GTDB): domain Bacteria; phylum Cyanobacteriota; class Vampirovibrionia; order Gastranaerophilales; family Gastranaerophilaceae; genus UMGS1585. The sequence continues at coordinate 17,233 of CALUXV010000018.1, read as the reverse complement.
TTGATGAAGAATTAAATGCGGGGGAATTAAAACAAAAACTACGAGAAAAAGAAAATGAAATTGCGGCTAAGTATAATGCATATGTACCTAAAATTGATGAAAAAGAGGTTACAAAACCAGAAATAAATAAAATTTTAGAAACTGAAAAAAATCCTGAAATTCGTAAAAAGGCTTATGATGCAAAGATTAATGGCGGAGATATTATAGCTGCTGATTTGCAAGAATTGGTTAAATTACGAAACGAATTTGCGAAATCTCAAGGATATGAAAACTTTTACGAATATCAACTTAAAGAAGAATATGATGTTAATTCCGCAGAGTTGGATAAGTTGTTAGATGATGTATATATAAATGCGAAACCGTTAAATAATAAATTAAAGCAAGAAAATCAGCAAGAATTATCCGAGGTTTTCAAAATTGCTCCCGAAGAATTAAAAGCATACCATTATGGATTAATTTCAGATAAAAATCCTGCTAAAGCGATAAACAAAGCATTAAAAACAAAAGAACAAGTAGTTGATATTGCAAAAACTGCATATAAAAATATGGGGTTTGATTTAGATAATATGAATATAACGCTGGATTTATTTCCAAGAAAAAATAAAAATACGCATGGGTTTTGTTTTGAAATTGAACCAGGAAAAGATTCAAGAATTCTAGCCAATCTAACAAATAATACAAATAGTCTTGATACTATTTGTCATGAACTTGGTCATTGCGTTTATAATCTGGGGATTGATACAAAATTGCCTTATCTTGACAGGGGGACAACACCTGCAATGACGGAGGCTGTTGCAATGATGATGGGTGATTTACTTCAAAGAGAATATATTTTAAAAGATGTTGTTGATGGTGAATCATTAAAAAAATATCAAAATGATTATAAAAAATCAGAAGCAAAGTTTATAAATCGCAGCATGCTTATAATAAATTTCGAAAGAGAAATGTATAAAAATCCGGAGCAGGATTTAGGTAAACTCTGGCATGATTTAAAATGTAAGTACTTAGGACGAAATGTATCTGAAAATATTGATAATGAATGGGCAACAATTCCCCATTATTTGTCTCATCCTGGATATTATCAAAATTATTTTCGTGCAGATTTAGTTAAAGCTCAAATGTATAATCACTTAACAAAAGAATTAGGGCTTTTAACCGAAAATAATAGAACAGCCGAATATTTAAATAATAACTTATTTAAATTAGGCCGTAGTATTGAGGAAGACGATTTAATTGAACAATTTACCGGAGAAAAATTATCATCGGCTGCACTTTGCACATCTTTACAATTAGACAAGGAATAATTTCTCAATTAGAATAATGTTTGGGAGATTTAATATTTGGAAGAGAAAAATTATACAACAGATGCCATCAATCTCAAATCTTATGATTTAAGTGATGCCGATAAAATTATACTTATGTATTCAAAGGATAAGGGCTTAATCAGAGGGGTTGCCAAAGGCGTAAAGAAACCTAAAAGCAAGCTTGGAGCAAGAATGGATTCTTTAATAGCAAATACCATTATGCTTGCTAAAGGCCGTAATCTTGATAGAATTTGTCAAGCGCAATCAATAAATACTTTTAAAGAATCAAGGCAAGATATCGATAAATTGATGTGTTCATCTTATATTTCAGAAATAGTATCCAATTTTGGCGTTGAAGAAGACCCTTGTTCAAAAGACATTTATAATCTTTTATACAAAGCATTAAATAAGATTGCTCAAGCAGAATCTAAAAAAGATATTCTGATTGCAACTATTAAATTCCAGTTAAAAATGATGTTGATATCAGGTTTTTCGCTTGAATTGGATAGTTGTCTTTGTTGTGGTGAAAGAATTTTAGATGAAGATATGTTTTTCTCAAACGACATGGGCGGGATTATTTGCAAAGAATGTAATCATACTTTTAAAATAAAAACCAAAATGCATTATAAAATCAGGGATTTTTTACAGGCTATGCTGCAATTCGATTTTGATTATAGTTGCGACTATGATAAAAAAGCCACTGAAAAAGTTTGTATTGTCTGTTTTAATCTTTTAAAAGATTATGTGCAGCTTCATTCAAATAAAAAATTTAAGTCTGATAAAATATTACAAGAGGTTCTGTTATAGCATTATTTGTGTTCCCAGAATAATTCGATGTGAATCTGCGTCAAAACTATTCTGTCTAAATATATAGTTAAGCATAAATCTTAAACCTTGCCCTTTTACATAATAATTAACACCTACTACATATTCTGTTATATCACCGTCAGATATCCCTAGATTCGGTTGAAATTTGTCATATCTGGCAAGCAGTTCTACTTTGGGATGTATTTTGTAATATACAGTAGTGTACATACCTCTGGCATGATTGTCAGATAGGCCCAAATTGCCATTATACCCGTCAGCGTTTGCATATTCAAAATCTGCTCTAAATTTTTTGTATTGATATCTTGCATAAGCACCGATAACATTATATGTAAAATCATTATGACCGCTGCTTATACCTCCGCCAAGCTTTAAATCTCCGTATCGGCCATCAGTTTTTCCAAGTGGTTTTAAGTTTATCCATCCAGTAAATTCGACTCCCGGGAAAAATTCTCTAAAATAAGAATCAGAACTATACCCGCCTAAATCATATTCAACTAAATCGTATTCTCCAATTACACGTGCACCAAATTTTCTTATATTCCCAAAGTTGCGTCCAATTTGTGAATAAGATATAAAAGGTACCATCCAATCAGGTTTTGAACCTTCTTCTCCTGTGTGTGTACGTGAATTCCCGAAAACAATTCGGTGGTGTGGTGTAATTTGGTGTGAAATAAATGCATCTCCAATTAGAAATTGCCAGAAATTTAAATCATCTCTTGGTGTGTATCTGGTAGACAAATTAAATGATGTTTTTCCATTTTTAAAATATCCACGAAAATGATTTTCAATATTATTGTTAGCATATTCTGTGTGAGTGGCTCCTCCATGTATAATATTTGTACCAATAGAACCTTTATAGAAAAAACCTGTATGTAAGCTATCTAGAGGTCCTTTTTCAAAATATTTTGTTGTTATATCTTCAAGTAAATATGCAGGACGACGTGTATTCAGACATTCTTCATCAGATGGTATTGTATTAGTAATTACTTCTTTTAATTTATGAGAAAATCCGTATTCATCATATTCTGTTTTCATTTCAATCAATTCTTTTACTCTGGATTTATGCACTCCAAATGGCGCATCATCAATTAAGAAAACTTCATCCCTGTCTTGTGATATATTTTCTGCAGCCAGGGTAAATGATGCACAAAATAGATATATTAAGATTAAATATACTATTCTTTTCAAGTTTAATAATTATAACATATTGGCTAAAAATAACAAATACTAAACAATATAAAAACAACAGAAAATTTATTAACACATTCTTTGATTTATTAACTATACTTATTAAATCGTTGTAATAATGTTGGAATTAAGATGAGAGAATATGTGGGAGGAATTATGAAAGAAATTGGCGTAAATATGTATTGTATGGATGTGTGTGAACATACATTTGAAGAAATCACAATAATATCAACATTAATTAGTACAATTCAAGAATTGTGTTTAAATCTGGAATTAAATTCTCAATATTATGAAGATGCAGAGAATCTGACACAAAAACTTAGTGAAGAAAGAAATAAATATATAAATCTTTCAGCAATGGCATTACAGCATTTGAAAACTATTGAACTATTAAATACAGAACTTGAAACGCAATTAACGTAGTATTGCTTTGTCAAATTTAGCTTTGTAACTGTCAATATTTAAATTTAGTCGTTTTGCAATATCAAACAGAAGTAAAATAAAGTCACGATCTCCTTGTCTTGTCATATCTTCTAAAAGAGTATCAAATACGCATACTATTTTAGAATAATAGATATTTTGTGCTTCTGATAAATTAACATTAATTTCTAGTTTTTTAATTGCATCTAACAATTCTAAAGTTACATCAGCTTGTTGATATTCCATACTATATACAAGTCTATTAATGTTTTGTACAACTTTTTTCTCAAATATTTTGCTTGTATCACTTTTATCTATAGTTATACCGAGTCTTTTGGCTTCAAAATTGATATCAGCAGCAAGCTGGATTATATCATCATCAATGAATCCATTAGAATGAGCAAAGAGTGCATTAAATTGTTTTGTTAAAGAATACTGCGCAGATATTTTAAATTCTTCCGGAACTTCCAAACCTAAAGCCTGGAAGTGGAATATTGAAGCTTTGCCATCTTCGTACATTCCTTCATAGTTTCTTGCAAAGCCTGAGAGTTTATCTTTCATTAGTATTTGAAGAATTTTTCTTCTTTCTTCTATAAATATGTCTTTTAATGTGAAGTATTCTTTGCCAAAATAACCATCTAATCCACGAATGATTTCTGTTAAAGGATTAACCATAAATGTTCTGACAAGTTCCTTTTGGATGTTTTCATATTCATCGGAGTAATCTCTTATTGCACATTGGAAATCTCCGCCGGAGAATTGAACAAGGGCAAACATCATATCTGAACGTTCAAGAGTAATTTTTGATTGTATTTCAACGTGCCCGACAAGTAGTTGCGAATCACCCTTTTTCACTCTCTTGTATGATTTTCTGGAAATTGTGTAGCAATAGACATCTTCTTCATCATCAATATCTTGATAAAGTGATGATATTGCCCATAAACTTACAATTTGTTTTATAGTAATAACTGACGGTTTTACATATTTTTCATAAATATCTTTGCCGGTTCCAAGTTCCGGATAGTTGCTTTGAGCTTTTGATAGTATTTCAAGATAAGGGGTCTCCAAATCTTTTTTAGTGAAATTTTTTGCAAGTTGGATAATTCTTGCAGCATATTTCATAATTTGAGTTGTTTCAATGCCGGATATGTCAGAGAAGAACCATCCACAGCTTGTATACATAAGCATTGCATGTCTTTGTATTTCCAAAAGTTCCATTGCCCGAACTTTATCTGTTTCAGATAAATCCGGTAAAAAGTTTTCTGTTTGGAAGTTTTTAACACTTAAATCTGAACGATCTAAAATGACATTGATATAATTCATACGTGCGTTCATAAAGTCTTTAAAGTATTTTTTACCTTGTTTTTGGCAAAGTGGAATAACTTCATCACGTAAATAATCCATTGCATCTCTTAAAGGTCTTCTCCATTTTTGATTCCAGCCTGGATGACCGCCTGTAGAACATCCGCAATCGTCACACCAGCGTCCAACACCATGGAAACAACTCCATGATGATACGTCTTTAATATCTACTTCCCATTTGCTTCTGTATTTATCTAAATATTCTGCATAATTGGTTATAATAAATCCGGCTTCTTTCGCTTTTGTTGATAATGCGTATGCGAGAGCCATATCTCCAAATTTAGTATGGTGACCGTAACTTTCACCATCTGTTGCAATGTTTACTAATTGAGGATAGTTTCTGTCAAATGAAATGCCATCTTTTAATCGTTTAACAAACTTGTTGCCATCTCTTAATAATTCATCAAATGCAACGGATTTAGATATTGCACCATCATAAAAGAATAAATCTATAAATTTACCCGGTGCAGATTTTATGTAATAACGATAAGAACGAGCAGGATCTATATTCCCCCAGCTAACGTCATTCCAATTGTTTTCTCCTTCTTTACGGATGCGTTTTGCTTGAAACGGTGAAAGAATTGTAAACTTAATCCCATTTTCAACAAGCACTCTTAATGTATCATCATCTACTGCTGTTTCTGCAAGCCACATTCCTTCAGGCTTTCTGCCAAATCTGTATTCAAAATCTCGAATTCCCCATTTGACCTGAGTTTGTTTATCCAGTTCGTTTGCTAATGGCATTATAATATGGTTATAAACTTGAGCAATTGCATTCCCGTGTCCATTGTGTTCTTCAACACTTTTGATGTCTGCTTTGATAATTCTTTCGTAGGCTAGCGGAGAAAATACTTCCATCCAGGATAGTAATGTAGGACCAAAGTTAAAACTCATTTTTTCGTAGTTATTAACTATTTTCAAAATTTCATTTTTATCATTTACGACTTTTGAAACAGAATTTGGAGCATAACATTCATTATTAACACGTTCATTCCAGTCATGACAAGGCAAAGCACTCGGTTGAAGTTCTATTGCTTCAAGCCATGGATTTTCTCTTGGCGGCTGATAAAAATGACCATGAATAGCTAAAAATACTTTTTTGTTTTCTTTTTCTACAGTTTTATCATTGATTTTTTCTTCGCTCATACTAAATCCTTATTTCTTTGTTTTATTTGTACTTAAAACAGTAAAATTTTCGATATCAACCCAGGCATCACCTAAGGCATTTGAAAAAACAGTGCCTACTACTTTTACTTTATCACCTTCTTTTATATCCGGCAATTTTTCTGCAGTTTTTCTTTGAATAAACATTTTTAATTCAGATAAAGGTATATTATTTGCTGAATCATCTCTTAAGAATACAAAAGAAATATAATTGTCAGAACTTCTGAATGCCGGTTTATAGTCAAGACCGAGTGTCGCAAATTTAGAAAATCTTGAAGTCATGGATATTCTTTTATGCATATATTTGGATGGATTATTAACTACATCTATAGGTTTTACAGCCAATGCCGGTTTTGTTGTTACTGCAGTAGAATCTGTTTTTACAGGTGCAGCTGTTTGCGCAAAAGCTAAATCAGAAAAATTTAAAGATGTTGTAATGCTTAATAAAAATAGTATGCTTAATATTTTTTTCATTGCTCTTCTCCTAATTTCATTAGTATTTTATCATAATTTTTTATAAATGTAACTACCATAGAAGAGAGTGGTTATTTTTTCTTTACCCTATTTAATCTCTTGTGATATAATATGTTTCAGATATAGCAAGGGAGTTTTTAAATGAACGAAAATTATTTTCCTCAAGAATTAGAAAAAAGATGGCAAAAATTTTATGAAGAAAACGACGTTTTTAAAACAACGGATGATTCTGATAAACCTAAATACTATGCCTTATCAATGTTTCCTTATCCTTCAGGGAAACTTCATATGGGACACGTTAGAAACTATACAATAACAGACGTTATTGCGCGTTTCAAAAAACTAAACGGATTCAATGTATTGCATCCGATAGGGTGGGATAGTTTCGGCTTACCGGCAGAAAACGCTGCTATGCAGCACGGAGCAAATCCTGCAGTTTGGACGGATGAAAATATTGCTTATATGACCGGACAGCTTAAACGTCTCGGTATTTCTTATGACTGGGACAGAGAAGTTACAACCTGCAAAGAAGATTATTACAGATGGACTCAATGGATATTCTTACAATTATATAAAAAAGGTTTAGCATATAAAAAAGAGGCTGCCGTAAACTGGTGTGAAAAATGCGGAACAGTACTTGCGAATGAGCAAGTTATAGACGGCAAGTGCTGGAGATGCGACAGTGTTGTTGAGAAGAAGTATTTATCACAATGGTTCTTTAAAATTACAGACTACGCAGAAGACCTTTTGAAAGATTTGGATAAGCTAAAAGGCTGGGGCGATAATGTTAAAACAATGCAAGCCAACTGGATAGGTAAATCTCAAGGTGCTATTTTGAAATTCAAAGTAGTAGAAAAAGACCTTGAAATCCCTGTTTATACAACAAGACCTGATACAGTTCACGGTATAACTTATCTTGTTGTTGCTCCTGAATACAAAAATATTGAAGAACTGACAACTCCTGAAAACAAACAGGCTGTTGAAGAATATAGAGCAAATGCCCGTAAATTAACAGAAATAGAAAGACTTTCAACCGAAAGAATTAAAACAGGTGTTCCGTTAGGTACACACTGTATCAATCCGTTTACGGGTGAAAAATTCCCGCTCTGGACTGCAGACTATGCACTTGTTGAATATGGAACAGGTGCTGTAATGGCAGTTCCTGCACACGATACACGGGACTATGATTTCGCCAAAAAATATAATCTGCCTATAAAAGTTGTTATCCAAAACTCTGAAAGTCCTAGTGATTGTTCAGAATCAGCTTATGTAGAAGAAGGTGTTCTTGTTAATTCAAACGAATTTAACGGAATGAAGAATACTGAAGCTAAAAAAGCTATTACTCAAAAAGCGGTTGATAACGGATACGGGGAATTTAAAACTCAATATAGGCTTCGTGACTGGCTGATTTCACGTCAAAGATACTGGGGAGCTCCAATCCCTGTTGTATACTGTGACAAGTGCGGAATTCAACCGGTACCGGAAACCCAATTACCGGTAAGACTTCCTGAAGATGTTGATTTCTCAGTTGTCGGAAAATCTCCTATTACAACATCACCTACATTCCAGGATACAATTTGTCCTGTATGCGGAGGTCACGCAAGACGTGAAACCGACACAATGGATACATTTGTATGTTCAAGCTGGTATTACTTAAGATATGCAGACCCGCATAATACAAATCTGCCGTTCTCTAAAGAACTTGTTAATAAATGGCTGCCGGTTGATCAATATGTAGGTGGTATTGAACATGCAATTCTGCACCTTTTATATTCAAGATTCTTTACCAAAGCATTAAGAGATTTAGGACTGCTTGATTTTGATGAACCGTTCAGCAACTTGTTAACTCAAGGTATGGTACTAAAAGACGGCTCTAAAATGTCAAAATCTAAAGGTAATACGGTAGACCCTGACGAAATCTTTGAAAACTACGGAGCGGATACTGCAAGATTATTTATACTTTCAGATTCACCTCCGGCAAGAGATTTTGATTGGTCTGATGCAGGGGTTGAAGGTTGTTACAAATTCTTGAACCGTGTTTGGAAACTGTTCTCAAACAATCAGGAATATATAACACTTGATTACAAACTGCCGGAAAAATTATCAAAAGAAAATGACGATTTGGTAAGAGTTGTTCATATGGCAATCAAGTCAATTACCAATGACATTTCTCACGATTTCCAATTTAATACTGTAATCTCAAGATATAGAGAACTGACAAATGCTATTTATGATTGGAGAGGTAAAAAGACCGAATTGAATGAAGAAGATAAAGCTGTATTCAGTTTTGCAACAACTTCATTAATCAAACTGATGTCGCCAGTTACAGTATTTATGGCTGATGAAATCTGGAAAGAATTAGGTTCTGAAACATCTATTCATGATGAAAAATGGTGTGAATATGATGAAAATCTGGCAAAAGCAAGTTCTATTACTTTGGTTGTTCAAATAAACGGCAAAGTAAAAGACAAAATTGAAGCTGACGAAGGGCTTGATAATGATTCATTAAAAGAAATTGCAATGAACAGCCAGAAAATTAAAGACCTAATTGAAGGAAAAACAATTGTAAAAACAATTGTCGTACCGAAAAAATTAGTTAATATTGTTGTTAAATAAAAACAAGTATTTATAATTTTAACTAAAGCCCTAGAATCAGACAAAGTAAAAAGTCGGTTTTAGGGCTTTTATCTGCAAAAAATGTTTGAGTTCTTGGTAAAAAGATTTAATTTGATAAATTAAAAATGGCTACTGTTGAATAACAGGAACCATTTTTTTTAAGGTTTATGTATGCCATTATAGGGCAGTTCATATAACAATTTTTTATTTAAATCATATTTTTTCTAATTTTTTCTTTTGCCTTGTCAATTGCATTAATTCTTTTTTGTACTGTATTAATTTGTTTTTTTAATGCTTTACGTTCATTTCGAACTAACTTATATTGAGCATCAACATCTGCATATTTTGTTTTTAAGTTTAATAATTCATTTCTAATATCAACCTGTGCATTATCTAATTGTAAAATCGCATTTTGAATATTTCCATTTCCTAATGCTTCTTCAGCCGGCTGTACTCCTGTTGCTTTTACTGCATTTTCCACAGCGGATGGTTTCGTTTGAGATGATGAAATGCTCGGAGTTTCATCAAAATTTAAAGGAGTAAACGCATTACCATCAGCAAAAGCTGCTCCTGTACACAACAATAAACAAGCTGTTAATACTATCTTCTTCATATACATATCTCCATAACAAGTAACATAACATGATGTATAATATAACATTATAAATGAAATCTAATCATTCATTTGACGTAATTTAAATATCAAGTTTATAGCCACCGCCATATATTGTTGCAATATATTTTTTTTCTCCCGAAATTTTTGCGATTTTGCTTCTTAAATGTCTTACATGAACTCTTATTGTTTCAACATCGTCATCAGGTTCGTATCCCCATATTTCCTTTAAAATTTTTGCAGAAGAAACCATGTTCCCATGGTTTTGGAATAGTAAATTGAATATATCAAATTCTATTGGTGTTAATTTAGCTACTTTATCATATATTTTTACGCTATAAATTTCTGGTAGCAGGGTAATTTCTTTATAATTCAATAATTCTTTAACGGCTGCTGTTTCCGGAATTTGGTTAGAACGTTTCAAAAGTGCACGAACTCTAACTTTCAATTCTTCCATATCAAAAGGTTTCACAAGATAGTCATCAACTCCAATATCAAAACCTTTTACTTTATCATTAATCTGTGAAAGTGCCGTTAACATTAGTATAGGTGTTTCTTTTAGTTCTGGATTCATACGGATTCTCTGAGCAACTGTAAAACCGTCAACATCCGGCATCATGATATCTAGAATAACTAATGATGGTAATTCTTGCTTTGCCATTGCAAAACCTTCGATACCATCAAATGCTTGAACTACTGAATAACCGTTTAATTCAAGATTCACTTTGATTAATTCATTTATTGCTCTGTCATCATCTACAACTAATATTTTATTCATAAATTAATAATATAATAAAAATTTAAAATAAACACTGGAAAATTTTTCATGTCCTTTGTATTATGTAAAAATAATTTGGAATAATAGCATGAATAATGATGAAATAAAAGATGGAATATCCAACTTGATATCTCAAGAGGTACATTCCAAGGACAAAATACTAAAACCCGACTTCAATCAGAAAACCGGACGTGAGTTGCTTGCGTTCTATCTTCAGACGAAGTTTAAACAGATTCTGGCTTTTGATAAAAAAGCATCTATACCTGTGTTCATTAATATTAAACCGGATTTTATTGCCAGATTTTCAAAACGTCTTATTAATACTCCTAATAAGCGTTTTTTAGTAGGTATTACAGGAGAATCTGCATCCGGAAAATCAACTATATGTAGAGAAATACAAAATGTTATTGAAAGATTAGACTTACCTGTATCAATTATTACAACTGATAATTATTTCAATGACATATCTGAATTAATTTCAAAATATGGCGGCTTTGATAATTTAAGAGATAACGGGTATGATATTGATTCTCCACAAAATTTTCAATTAGAGCTTTTAAGACAAGATTTAGAAAAAGTTGCTTCAGGAGAGGATATTTATACTCCTGAATATTTGCCAAACGGAACCGGAGTTTCTGTTCCGTTATCAAAATTTATTCCGTCGAAGAAAATTGTTGTAGTAGAAGGAATGGCAACAATGTATGAAGGAATTCAAGATTTATTTGATATTAAAATATACATTGAAACCGATATTGATGTCAGAAGGAAACGTTTTTTAACAAGAGCCTGTGATGAAAGAAATCAAAATATGGAAAATGCACTAAAACATTGGGAATATATTCTTTCTGCCGGTCAAAAGTATATTATTCCATCAAGAAAAGATATGGATATTATTTTAAATGGCGATTCCAGCCTTGAATATTTCTCGCAGATACTTGAATACATTCATACAATTACAAATAATTTTGAACAATAAATCATTCTTTCAATTAATGTACAACTCATTATATTAATGTATAATACTTATTATGAGTTTGTTAGAGATTAAAAATTATTCAATGTCATTTCGCTGTGAGTCAGGTATATATAATGCTCTAAATAATATCTCATTAAGTATTGAACCAAAATCAATGGTTGCTTTAGTTGGAGAATCTGGTTGCGGTAAAAGCATGACAGCAATGAGTATTTTAAGGCTTTTGCCTAAAAATGCAGTTGTTAATTCCGGGGAAATAATTTTTGATGGAATTAACCTTTTGACGCTCAAAAATTCTGAAATGAATAAAGTCAGAGGAAATAAAATTGCTCTTATTCCACAAGATCCAATGACTTCATTGAATCCTTTGTATACGATTGGAAACCAACTTTTGGAAGTTATTTTAAAAGATAAAAATATATCTAAAAAAGATGCTGAGAATAAAGCTGTTGAAGTTCTAGATATCGTTAAAATCCCGCAGGCAAAGGAAAAATTATCATTTTATCCTCATGAATTTTCAGGCGGAATGAAACAACGAGCAATTATAGCCATGGCTCTTGCTGCAAATGCAAAATTGATTATTGCAGATGAACCAACTACAGCATTGGATGTTACAATACAGGCACAAATTATGAATATCTTGAATGATATCAAAGAACATTTAGGAACATCTATACTTCTCATTTCGCACGAACTTAATCTTGTCGGGCAGTATTCGGATGAAATAAATGTTATGTATTCAGGTCGAATTGTTGAAAAAGCTTCATCAAAACAATTTTTTCAAAATCCATTACACCCATATTCAATAGCTTTATTAAATTCACTTCCTGCGAATAATCCGGATAATAACCGTCTAAAAATTATTGAAGGACAACCACCAAGTATACAAGAAAATATTTCCGGTTGTCGATTTAATCCACGCTGTGAACAAATGATAGATAAAATATGTAATGTAAAATCACCTTGTTCAAAAGAAATTGCACCAGGACATTTTGTAGAATGCTATTTATATCAGATTTAATGCCTTATAGGAATACGGACAAGATGTTCTTTCTTTTCATATGTTCTCTGTAAGATTATAGATTTTTGAGAATCTTTATCTTTGTACATATAATAAAGAATCATATCTGTTCCGACAAGTGCAAAATTTAACAGATACAAAAATAGTACAATATCAGGATTATAAAGGACTTTGTGTATCATACCGCATATATATCCAATTTCAACAAGCCATAAGAAAAATATACTTTTTCCTTTAACATCTTTGGTTTTATATGTTTTGGCAACCTGAAAAGGCCAGCTGGCACCAAAGCATAACATCATTGCGGCTTCAAAAATACTCATATAATAGTCCTTATTAAATGTAATTAACACACTTATTATAGTACTATTATTTTTCATTTCAACCCTAATATAACAAAACTTAATTTAATCTTTATATCTTTTATGTTATTATATTCGTCAGGTATAAAATAAGGAGATAACTTATGGCAAAAGACAGCAGCTTTGATGTAGTATCAGAATTCGACAGACAAGAGCTTTTAAATGCAGTTGACCAGGTAAAAAGAGATTTACAATCAAGATTTGATTTAAAAAATTCAAATTCTGATATTAATCTTGATTCTGATAAAACTATTACAATAACGACTTGTGATGATATGAAATTACGGAATATTTATGATATTCTTCAAACAAAACTTGTTAAAAGGGGGCTTAGTATAAAAATACTTGATGCGCAGCCGGTTGAAAATGCTCTTGGCGGAAATGTCAGACAGGTATATAATTTAAGAAAAGGCTTAACACAAGAATTAGCAAAGAAAATCGTTGCAGATATTAAAGATTCTAAACTTAAAGTTCAAGCATCAATCCAAGGTGATCAAGTAAGAGTTACCGGAAAAAGCAAGGATGACTTGCAAGAAGTAATAAAACTTTTAAGGGGAAATGAAGATAAATACGACTACCCTTTGCAATTTACTAATTATCGATAATAAAAAGAACAAATACAAAAAAAACAAGTTCTTTAAATTTAAAGAACTTGTTTTTTTATTGTGTAATTAATTCTTTATTAAACAGCGTAAACACTAACCTGTTTCTTATCACGTCTATGTGATTCAAATTTCACCTGTCCGTCGATAAGTGCAAATAATGTATCATCGGAACCGATACCAACATTATTACCAGGGTGAACTTTTGTTCCACGTTGTCTAACAATAATATTACCGGCTTTAACCATTTCACCGCCGAATTTTTTTACGCCTAAACGTTTCGCTTCCGAATCACGACCGTTACGGGTAGATCCCATACCTTTCTTATGTGCCATTTTTATTCTCCTTTGTTATTAATTTCCAGTAACTAATTATGCTTCAGTTGATTCTGCTGTTTCTGCAGATTTTTTAGAAGCAGTTGTTCTGATTTTGTTAATCATTACTCTTGTAAATTCTTGTCTGTGACCACGTTTTACTCTGTAGCCTTTTTTAGGTCTTTGTTTGTAAACGATAACTTTTTTAGCTTTATCGTGTTTCATGATTGTACCTTCTGCTTTTGCATTAGCAACGTAAGGTTGACCAACTTTAGACTTTTTGCCGTTTACAATCATAACGACTTTATCAAAAACAACAGAAGAATCCGGCTGACCTTCCAATAATTCAACGTCAACGTAACGACCTTCTTCTACTTGATATTGTTTTCCACCAGTTTCGACTATAGCGTACATCTTTATATCCTTTCTTTTGAGGAATCGTAACCTTTTGAGGTATTTGAGACGATTAACCTATCTAACATACTCAGATTACACATAGTAATCCACAAGAATAAGGATATTATAAAAGAAATCTATTGTCAAACACGTTCATTATAAAAACTGTACGATTTTATGCCATTGTAAATTGCAGCACTGCCCAGTTCTTCTTCAATTCTTAAAAGCTGGTTATATTTTGCCATTCTGTCTGTTCTTGACATTGAACCCGTTTTTATTAATCCGCAGTTTGTCGCAACAGCCAAATCCGCAATAAACGTATCTTCTGTTTCTCCGGAGCGGTGAGAAACTATCGCCGTATAACCTGCTTTTTTAGCCATATCTATTGCAGCCATTGTTTCTGTTAATGTTCCTATTTGATTAAGTTTTATAAGAACAGAGTTTGCAACATTTTTTTCAATACCTTCGGAAATTCGTTTAGTATTCGTGACAAACAAATCGTCGCCGACAAGCTGGCATACGGAGCCCAATTTCTCTGTCAAAAGTTTCCAGCCTTTCCAGTCATCTTCCGCTACGCCGTCTTCAATAGATATAATAGGGTATTTTTTTACAAGTTCTGCAAGATAATCAACCATTTCTTCTCTTGATAACTGTTTATTTACACCTGCCAGGTTGTATTTTTTATCTTCATAAAATTCAGAAGATGCTACATCCAAGCATATTTTTACATCATCAAATGTATATCCTGCCTGTGATACAGCATCCATAATTAAATCCAGAGCCTCTTCATTAGAAGATAATTGCGGAGCAAAACCGCCTTCATCACCGATAGCAGTAGAAAGGTTTTGAGATTTAAGAATATTTTTCAATGTGTGAAAGACTTCCGAACCTATTTTTAATGCCTGTTTAAAACTTTTTGCGCCGACCGGTGTAATCATAAATTCCTGAAAATCAAGTTTGTTATCAGCATGAGCACCGCCGTTTAAAATATTCATCATAGGAGTCGGCATAATACGTGCTTCAATACCGCCTAAATAACGATATAATGGCATTCTATAGCCTAATGAGGCAGCTCTTGCAATTGCCATAGAAACTCCGAGAATAGCATTTGCGCCTAATCTTGATTTGTTATCTGTACCGTCCAGAGAAAGCATAAGAGCATCCAAATCCTGTTGGTGAGCAGGATTTTCACCTATCATTTCAGGAGCAATTATTATATTAACGTTATCTACGGCTTTTGAAACCCCTTTTCCCATATAATCAAATTGATTCCCGTCTCGGAGTTCCAATGCTTCATAAACACCAGTTGAAGCACCTGACGGGACTGCTGCACGGCCTACAACACCGTTAGAGAGTTTTACATCGACTTCAACTGTTGGATAACCTCTTGAATCTAATATCTGACGTGCTTTTACATCTTCTATAAACAAACTCATAAAACTCTCCTTTCTTTTTTGGGGAACAGATTCTATTATTCCACTTTTTTAGAAATATGTAAATAAGTATACTAAACGAATATTTTCAGGTATAATATTTGAAAAAAGAGGTAGATTATGAAAAAAACATCCGTTAAATATCCGTTTTTAACAAAAGAAGTAGAAATATACGAAAGAGAAAACGGGCACAAAATAGTTCTTGCCCACAAAGAAGGCGGTTTAGTCAATATAAGCACCTGGGTAAAAACAGGTTCAATCAATGAAACGGATAAAAATAACGGAATTTCTCATTTCCTTGAACACTTGATGTTCAAAGGTACTCATAAACATAAAGCCGGAGAATTCGACCGAATCCTTGAATCCAAAGGGGCAATAGTGAATGCTGCAACCTGGAAAGATTATACATTCTATTATGTAACTTTACCAAAAGGGGAAGATAACAAAGATTTTTATCTTGCACTTGAATTACACGCAGACATGATGACAGATCCTGTACTTCCGCCGGAGGAAATAGGTGCCCCATTTGATACAAACGATAAAACCGTTACTGACAAAAGAGAGCGCCACGTTGTAATTGAAGAAATCAGAATGCGTGAGGACCAGCCGTGGACAAAAGTATATAATGCAGCAAATAAAGCTATGTACACAAATCATCCGTATAAAAGAGATGTAATAGGTACTCCGCAAATCATATCTCAAGTGCCGCAATCTGAAATTATGGATTATTACAAAACTTTTTATTCTCCAAATAATATGACAACGATTGTTGTAGGTGATTTTGATAATGAAGAAGTTTTGGACAGATTGGTTAAGTTATTTGACTTTAAAGACAGACCGCAGCATAAAAACAATATTTATGAAATAGACAAACCGACTCAAGAAACTAAATACATAGAAAATACAGCCTGCATTAATACGGCTTTTCTGATGTTCGGCTACCTTGGCTGTCCTGCAACAGATATTAAAGATAATATTCTTTTAGACATGCTGTCTATTATTCTTGGCGAAGGTTCAAGTTCAAGACTGTATCATAACCTGATAGAAACACAGCCGTCACCTGTATTTAACATGATTGATGCGGAACACTATTTGTTTAAAGATGGCGGCAACTTCTTTATTCAAGGGAATTTTGTTCCTGAAAAGAAAGAAGAAGCGATTGAACTTGTGAAAAAAGAACTCGAGAAAATCAAACAAGATATAACCGGAGACGAGTTTAAAAAAGCAAAGAAAAAAATTGAATCAAAATTTGCATACAATGCGGAAACCGTTTCTGAAATAGGCGAAACAATCGGATATTATATGACAGTATGCGACAACCTGGCATTAGTAGAAGATTACCTTGAAATATTAAAAGATATAACTATTGAAGATTTACATGATGC
>CALUXV010000017.1 GCA_944324835.1 Candidatus Gastranaerophilales bacterium | reverse complement strand
CTTCCGGTTTGACTTTTTACGTGGAATCTGCAAATTAATCCAAATACATTTACCCCCGCCAAACCATTCTGTTCATTTTTTTGTTTTTACAAACATATTCCCGGAGGCATCTGTATACTTAACTGAAATAAATTTCCTTTGATTATATAAAAACTATCATGAGTTTCTTACTTTTTATTACACAATACGTAAACTTTACTTAACATATTTTTTGTCGTAATATACTGGTATGGTAGCTACAAAATCTTTAGATATCGATTTATCTTTTAAGAAGAATAACGTCGACGAACTTTTTTTGAATTTAAGTGAAAATCCGGAGGGGTTCAAAAATAAAGACTTCAGATTTACTTTGAGTCTTATTTATCAACTGATAGAAGATGAGTTTGCGGGGATTTTCCTGAGCCCTAATTCCCCTGTAAGAAATACGGATTTTTTCTTAATTAATGAAAATGGGAAATTATCCTTCTTTGTTACCCCGACTAATAATTTTCAGTTTTATTTAAAATCTAAAGGTTCAATGTTCAGATTTACCCCCAAAGAAGTCGAAGGTGAAATAGGGTATGTAATGCCGTTAGATATCGTTCTTGATTACTTCGGCGGCTTTGGTGAAATACTCGACTTTAGTGCTGTAACACAAACTTTTGTTTATTTTAACAAATTAACGCAGTTTGTAATGAAACTGGTTGAAAAACTGTATTTTATACCGACAGTAAGTCTAAAAGGAAATTTCTTTAGAATTGTATACGAACCAATTGTTCAGACACAGCAAATTGCAAGAATTATAAACGAATTAGAGGAAAATCTTCCTGAAAATCTATTCATTAAAGGAGAAAGACCTAAAAACTTCGTATCAGATTTTGTACATAACTACCTTAATTATGTTGTATATAAATTTTTACACATTAAAAGCTACCGTTTTAAAGATGTTAAATCCGGCAGTTACCTTTTGAAGGATTTAGAACAAAAATCACTTCTTAAGGGCAAAAATGTTGCAGAAAATTTTGCTCAATGGTTTGATGAACTCTACCTCGGCAAATACGATGTTATACCATTCTTTAAAATTGATAAAATCCCTGACAGCGAAGATTTCGAACTTAAAATTCATATTAGAAACCGTAAAAATAACGAAACAATTTTAATGGATGAACTATATGTTAAAGATACTGTTTGGGATGCAAATAGCTCAGATATCGCAAAAATTATTGAAAAACAATTGAATTTTGCCCTCCGTTATATGCCGGAACTTGAAAAACTATTTGAAGATGAAGAAAATCTTGCATTAAGATTGAATCTAAGTGAAGTTTATAAAATAATTGCACAAACTTCATATTATCTTCAAAAAGCCCAGATAGAAGTTATTCTGCCTGATGAACTTACAAATATTATTGTTCCTCGAGCATCTATCAATGCACATGTTAAAGAAAAACGTTCTGATGACTTGATGGAAATCTTTAATACTGTTTCTTCTTCTGCTATTTCTCTGGACGATATTCTTGAGTTTTCCTATGAAGTATCATTGGGCGATGAAAAGATTTCACTCGAAGAATTTAATAAACTTGTAGAAACAAATTCCGGGCTTGTAAAATATAACGATAAGTACGTTCTGGTTGATAAAGAAGAAGGGCGTAAACTTGCGGAACAAATTTTGAACGCTAATCATAAGAAATTAACGAGGTTGCAATTACTGCATGCGTCTATGTCAGGCAGAATTCAAGATTATGATTTCAATTACGATGAAGCGTATGCTAATGTTATAAAAGATTTTGCAAAAACTGTTGAAGTTACACCTCCTGAAGGGCTTCACGGTACACTTCGCCAGTACCAGCAAACAGGTCTCAAATGGCTTTGGACAAATGTTTCAAAAGGTTTTGGCTGCTGTATGGCTGATGATATGGGGCTCGGTAAAACAATTCAAGTTATAAGCCTTATCCTTAAATTGAAAGAAGAAAATAAGCTTAAACAACCGGTACTTGTTATTTGTCCTACAACTCTAATGGGTAACTGGATGAAAGAACTGCAGATGTTTGCGCCTGAACTTAAGGTTGCTAAATATCACGGTCTTGATAGAAAACTGGATTTGAAAAATGATGTTATTCTGACAACTTATGCCATTATGCGTATTGATACGGAAGAAATGAAAAAGCAAAGCTGGGGCATGATTGTTGTTGATGAAGCCCAAAATATTAAAAATCCTGATACGGCACAAACAATGGCTATCAAAATACTAAAATCCGATATTAAGATTGCAATGACCGGTACTCCGGTTGAAAACAGATTAACCGAGTTGTGGAGTATATTTGATTTTATAAATACAGGCTACCTCGGTTCATTAAAAGAATTTCAAAAAAGTTATGCTATACCTATTGAACGGTTTAAAGAAACATCCCGAGCATCAAAACTCAGAATGTCAATTTCTCCATTCGTATTAAGACGTTTGAAAACCGATAAATCCGTTATTTCAGACCTCCCTGACAAGGTTGTTATTAATGATTACTGTTATCTGACAAACGCTCAAGCAATACTTTATGAAAAAACTCTTAACGAAATGATGAATAAGATTTCAGGATTTACCGGTGTAAGCAGACGGGGTAATATCTTTAAACTTATTACATCCTTAAAGCAAATATGTAACCACCCTTATCAATTCCTTAAATCCGGAGAAATGACCAAAGAAATGTCCGGAAAAACTGAAAAGTGTATTGATTTGGTTAATTCAATCTTAAATAATAATGAAAAAACCCTTATATTTACTCAATACAAGGAAATGGGCGACATCTTAACAAGAATTATTGCAGAAGAATGCAACGAAAATCCATTATTTTTCCATGGCTCATTAACAATCGGCCAGAGAGAAAAATTGATTGAAGAATTTCAAAATAAAGATGATTCACACATTATGGTCTTGTCATTAAAAGCCGGCGGTACAGGTTTAAACCTTACAAGTGCAACAAACGTTATACATTATGATTTGTGGTGGAATCCTGCCGTTGAAGAACAAGCAACCGACAGAACTTATCGTATCGGTCAAACAAATAATGTTATGGTTCATAGAATGATAACACTCGGAACATTTGAAGAAAAAATTGATGAGATGTTAAAGACCAAAAAAGAATTGGCTGATTTAGCAGTATATGAAGGTGAAAAAATCATTACTGAACTTTCTGATGAAGAAATCTACGAAATCTTCTCGTTGTCTGCAATGTAAAGTTTTGTTAATTAATTTTAAAACAAAAAATGAACATTTTAATTTTAAATTCGTTATATAAACAGAAGAGGTAATCAAATGGATAAAAAATGTGATAAATATGAATCTCTGTTTATTTTTTCTGACGAAGCGACATTGATGGAACATATTGAACACTGTCCTGATTGCCGTAAAGAACATGAAAAAATGCAAAAGGTTTCAGATTTAATCAGTGAAGTCAAAGGCGAGTATAAAAAAACTCCTAAATATCTTGCATTAAAAGTTGCATGTGCACTCTTCCTGTTTATAGTTGGCGGTGTAAGCGTTGAAATGCTTGATATGAGGTATGGAATACTCGATACAATCAAGTATGGTGCACCATTAACAATGGAAGATCTTGGTTTTCCAACAGATAGTTACGGGCTCATAATGGTAGATTAGAAATGAACTTTAAACAGATAATAGAAAACAACAAACAACATGTAAGAAACATAATAAAATTAATAACTAAAGAAACAAACGAAGATCTCGAACAAGAAGTGTACATAAAAGTCTGGAAAAATGCAGATAAGTATACGGAACAAGGGAGCTTCAAAAGCTGGATTTGCACAATTGCAAAAAATCTTTCGAAAGACTATTTGAAATCATCAAAAAGAAAGGCGGATATAAATTCAACATCAGACGAAAAAGTAATCAATAAAATCCCTGATAATAAAACCGGTCAGGAACAAGTAATAATAAATAAGTTTCGCAGAAAGAGAATAAAAAATGCAATAGATAATCTTAAACCGAAACTAAAACAAATTATCATACTGTATGAAATAGAAGGACTGTCCTATGACGAAATCTCAAAACAACTAAAAGTACCGATAGGTACGGTTAAATCGAGATTATATAACGCAAAAAAACAATTAGCAGAAGAATTAATTGATTTAATGTAGAAAAGAAAGGATTATTAAATATGAAAAAATTATTATTAACAGCAGGATTAATGATGTTAACTTCATCTTTGGTATGTGCAGCAGAAGCTCCAGTAGCACCAGTTAAAGGAGATTGTCCTCCGCCGCCTCCGGGATGTCACAAACCTGCACCTCCAAGAATTGATTTAGATAAAAAATTAAAACTTACTGATGAACAAAAAGTAAAAGCACGTGAAATCAGAATGCAAGGTCAAAAAGAAATCAGACCGTTATTTGAACAATTAAAAACAAAACTAGAACAAAAACGTGCCTTGTTGAACAGTCAAATAACTAAAAAAGAACAAATAGAAATGATTGATACACTAAATCAAGATATCAACAAATTAAAACGTCAAATTCATGAAGTAAGAGTTAAAAACATGAAAGAATTTGAATCTATCTTGACTGATAAACAAAAGAAAACTTTAGAAAAAATTAAAATGGATTCTAGAAAAGAATTTAAAAAACATCACAAAAACTGCAAACCAGGACCTCGTCCTTGCCCTTGCAAATAAGTTTTTATAAATTAACTGACACTATAAAATACCCGGAATAAATTTATTCCGGGTATTTAAATTATTTATTTGTTGTGTCGCATATACGTTTTTCTGCGGCAAGATTATTAAAATCAAGTTCGGGAGGTAAATATTCAGGAATTGTCAAATATTCCGGCCCTTTAGTTATTCTGCCAAGGTACTTATCTCTTTGGTAAATGTAAGATGCTCTTGTATAATTATTAAATTCTCTTTTTAGAATTACATCATCTTTATTTTTCAATGGCTCAAGAGTTTTTTCCATTGGTTTGTATTTTTTATCAATTGATTTTCCACTTTTAACCTTATAACATAAATCTTCTATGTCCTTAAGTTTTCCAACGCCTGTTCCGAGTATTTGAATTTCTCCTGTAAAACCATTTGGAAGTTTTGTTAATAGATGAATTGCAGTATAACCTGTCGGTACATCTTCATCTTTTTTAGAAATCATTGTACCTTTTTTATCGCATTCGGCTTTAAGTCGTCTTAATGCCTGCGGAGATGAATAATCATATGAGTGAAGAATATTTCCTTCTTCATCTATTTCCGGCTCCGGTCTGTAGTTTTCAATTTCAATGATTTGTAATCTGTTATCACGCTCTGCATCTGCAATTCTATCAAGTACTTTATCAACACAGTCAGTAGTTGTTTTCCCGAGAATTATTCTAGCTCCAACTATATCTGTCATGTTAGATTTTACTTCATCCGGATTAATCCACCTTCTGGTTGTTGATTTCTCTCTTATTGAATCAGGTGATTTTATTCTGTAATGAATTGCTTCTATCGGCTTTTGTTTGCTTGGTGGTGCTCCTTCAGGTGCGATTAAATCCCCTAATATATTTGTTAATTGTAAATTTAGATATTTCCCGGAAGTTATTGCTTCTTGATTTATTCTTTCAGCTTCAGTTTGGGTTATTCCAAATTTAGGATTACCTATATTTTTTTCTGTACGGCCGAATGAGACTGTATCTTGAGTCAAAGGAGCAAGATTACTAAATCTTGAAACAAATCTTTGTTGAGGTTGAATAAATGGGGTATTATTAAATTTTGGAATAAAAGTATTGAATGTTAACATGTTGACCTCTGCTAACTTAATACCCCTGAAAAATAATAATTGCTATTGTTGCAATAAATGTTTACATTACTTTGAAACAAATATTAAATTTTGTAACAAAAAAAACATCATTTGAAATCAATTAATATATATATACTTTATATATATGTAAGATGTATAATCAAAGGACTAAATAATGGCAGACGTATCAGCATTATTAGCTCAATACTTATCTGTAAAATCGCAGGTAAGCTATTATCAGCTCCAAGAAACCAAGTGGGCGGGGCTGCATGAGTCTATGTCTGCAAAATTGTCTAAACAGACAAATGCTGAAACGAAATGGGAATCATCAAGCGGAGCTGCAGAAGATGCATGTTTTGACGAGTCGAAAGATGTAAAGGCAAAGGGAACAACACTTAAAGCTAAAGATACATCATTATCTAGTGCAAGAGCCCAAAAAGTTGCAGTTAGTTATGCAAACTTAATGGTTCCGACTTATGATCCGGAAAAACTGGAAGAATATGCCGAACTTGATATGCAGTATGATTTAATGCAATCGACTTACGACACGTTGCTTGAACAATTAAATGCTCAGGCAGAATCACTCAAGACCACTCTTGGCAATGCGACGAAGGATACCGGTATGCTCGAACAATAGAGTATTAAGCATCAGTGACGCAATTGTCATAGGGCCGACACCACCAGGAACAGGAGAGAACGCTTCAACAAAATCTAAAATTTCATTTATATCTTTAAAATCCGAAAAGTTAAGATCGCCGGTTAATTTGCCGTTGGCATCTCTTGATATGCCGACGTCAACAAGAACAGATTTATACTTAACCATCTTACATCTTACAATTTTTTTACCTACCGCTGAAATAATTATATCAGCGGTTTTTATTATGTCATCAAGATTTTTTGTTTGCGAATGGCAAATTGTTACTGTTGCATTTCTTTGCAATAGCATTTGCACCATTGGTTTGCCTACAATATTTGAGCGTCCGATAACAACAACATGCCTGCCTTCTATTTGTATTCCATAATAATCAAGCATTATAAGTATTCCTTGAGGTGTTACCGGATAAAAATATGGTTTCATTCCTAATGCCAATTTCCCAACATTCTCCGGAGTAAAACAGTCTACATCTTTTTTAGGGTCAATTGCACATACAACATTATCTTTATTAATATGTTTAGGTAACGGCATTTGAACCAGAATACCGGTTATATCGTCATCATTGTTGAGTTTTTTAATATGTTCTATTAAAACCTCTTCTTTAGTATCTTCCGGCAGTTCTATAACGGTAGAATTAATTCCGATATTTAATGCCGTTTTCTTTTTATTATTTACATATATACGGCTTGCAGTATCATCACCAACAAGAATAACCGCAAGATGGGGTTTTTTATCAAGTTTTTGAACCTCAATTTTTATCTCTTCTAATATTTTCTTTGATAATGCTTTACCATCCAGTATCATGACATCACCTGCGGCAAATTAAGTCTGTAATAAAACTCTTTTATAGCATCCTGAACAACTTTTGAATCTTTTTCTATTGAATGATGGACAAGATATTCATCAAATGGAACAACACCCAGAACATCTAATTCATATTTTTTCAACAAATCTAAAATCGCTGTCATATCCTGATTCTGAGCTTTATTCAGAATAATACCCATTTGACCGCCTGCCGCATATTTTGAGGAGAATTCTTCAATACGTTTTGCCAATTGCATTGATTCTTCTGTCGGGTTTGCAACAATAACGGTTAAATCAATATCAATATCTACTAACTGATTCAAGTATTTTAAATCAAATTCGCAATCAAAAATAACAAAATCATATCGTTGTATAACTTTTAGAACAGCATCATTAATTTGTGCAGTTATAGGGCATCTACAGTCTTTTGAACCTATAAACCATGATACAAGAATATCTGTTGTATCATTCAAGGTATAAATAATATCTTCCATAGCCCATTCAACATATTCTTGTTTTGTCATATGCTGCGGAATCCCGGTTTTATATTCATGCTTCCCGCTTCTGATACCATAAATCGTATTTCTGATATCTAAACCGTAACTATGACCAAATTCACTTGATAAATCATTATCTAAAATTAAAACAGATTTTTCAGGAAAATACTCATTTATAATCTTCAAAAAAGATTTTACTATAGTTGTTTTTCCGCTTCCGCTTTTCCCGGTAACTGCAATTGTTGTAGTCAAAATAAACCCCTTCTGTAATTATGTATACTAATTATACAATACATATCCGGAGTGTACAAGCATATTAAGAAATAGGGTAAACTTATTTACTAAAACTCAAAACTGATGTATAATGTAGCCCTGAGGTATTAAATGAGTTTTTGGAAAAAATTTGAAGAATTCAGACGTCAGGTAAATAACGTAGAATCAAATATTTATTCTTCTAAACGTGATTTTATGGAAGTCTACGAAAAAAACCTGAAACTTGAAGCGGAAATTGAAGAAAGAACACAAGAACTGCAAATCGCCAACCAAAGATTGTTAACAGTTCAACATATCTGGCAAATGATGAATTCCTCAGAACCCCTGACAAACGTTCTGGATTCTATTGCAAGCAGTTTGCAAGGAGAACTCGGATACCTTTATAGTGCAATTATTCAAGTTAAAACAGATGATGACGGGGAGTATATTGACATAATCGCAGACTCGTCAGGAGATTTTGTTGAAAAACTGTCTTCAATATTTTCTAAATCAATTTATGATTCAAGAATCCCGTATTTTCATACTCCGGAAAGAGATAAAGCCGTTGAAGCAAACAGAATTTACCAGAGTCAAAATCTTGATGAATGTTTGGAAAATATGTTTCCGGAAACAGATAAAAATAAACGTCTGAAACTCATAAAAACAACAAACTGGAAATCATATATTGTTGTCCCGCTAACCCAAAATAACGAGCACTGGGGCTCTTTAATTGTATTTTCTTCTCGCCCGGAAATGCCTGATTCCGAAATGACATTCCTTGATTTATTCTCTAAACAAATTGAACTTGCAATTACTATTGCAAATCTTTTTCAAACAGTTAAAGCTCAAGCAATTACAGATAGTCTTACAGGTCTTAACAACAGGCGTTATTTTGAAGAATTTTTACAAAAAGAATACCTTCGTGCACAACGTCAAAATCAAAAATTTACAATTGTCGGAATTGACCTTGACCACCTTAAACAAATAAATGACAAATACGGACACGCATTTGGAGATGTTGCAATTAGAACTGTTGCAAGTGCTCTAAAATCAAATGCTCGTTCAATCGATGTTGTTGCAAGAATGGGCGGCGAAGAATTCAATATTCTGCTTCCTGGAGTTGACTCTCAAGGCGGAATGGTTGCGGCAGAAAGAATCAGGAAAGCAATTGAATCAAGGAAAATAGATACAATAGGCAATGTTACTGCTAGTATCGGTGTTGCAACATTTATGGAACATTCAGACAATATAACCGATTTATTAGAACTCACGGATCAGGCTATGTATCTTTCTAAAAAGAATGGACGAAACCGTGTTACACTTGCATCACCTGCACCAACAACAGAATCCTGGCAGAATATTGCAGTTGATACATTTGTTGATATCATATCAAAACACAGAATTCCACTTGATGAAAATATGACTACAATGCTTAATAAACGATTGCAAGAATTACAAGAAAACAATGATACATTGTACTCTATATCTGATACTCTATCAGAAATCTATAACCCGAACCATTCAGAAGGGCTTGCCAAAACTAAAACAATGGTTGCATCACTTCTTGCAAAAAGATTTGACTTATCCAAAGAAGATACTGACAGATTAAAAATTGCAGTTTTATTATACGATATTGGCAATCTCATGCTGCCGAAAGAACTCCTGCAAAAACGGTTACCTCTAACTGATGAAGAAAAAAATATTATTAAAACTCATCCAGTTATTGCAGCAAAAGAAATTCTGCAGCCGATATCAAATGTTCAAGATATAATCCCGATTATTGAACATCACCACGAAAACTGGGATGGTTCCGGATATCCTGGAAATGTTTCCGGAGAAAGTATTCCGTTGGAATCACAAATGGTTCTTATTATTGATGCATATTTTGCTCTAATCCAACCAAGACCTTATAGAAAGGCAATGACAAAAGACTCAGCGCTTGAAATAATTAAAGAAGATTCCGATAAAAAATGGAGCAAACGACTTGCTGATGAATTTATTACAATAATGCAAACCGAACAAGTGTAAAAAATACAAATATAGCCTAATTGACTTACGTTATCCGGGGTTTGTTTTTATGATTTTAGAGAATAGTATATTAGTAGATTAATAATTCATACAAATATAGGAATATACAAGTACTATGAAATTCATCTCTAACTATATCTCAAATGGCTGCTGCAGAGCCTCTGTCGCTGCGTATCCACAAAATAGTATTAATGTTATTGCAAAATTAATGAAAGAAATAAACCTTAAATCAATACCGGTATTGGAAAGTCCTTGGAATAAGAGGATTATCGGAGTGATAAACTATGATTCAATTAAAGAATTAGCAGGTTAATCAATCCTTTTTCTAATAACAGAATTTGAGCCCTGACATGAAACAAATAACATATTACCACCGACATGAACGGCATAAGGTTTTGCTGCATTGGATATAAAAACTTCCGCTTTCCCAAACCTCGAAAGTTTCAATACGTTGTTTGCATTGTAATTAGCAATATAAAGATTACCTAAAGAATCACTAGCTATCGATATTGGACCTTTTAATATCGGGTTTTTAAAATATATAATACGTTTATTATCTGGAGTAACTTTAATAATTGCATTATCAGAAAAACTTGCAATATAAACATTTCCTTGAGCATCGGTAGTAATACCTGTTGGACTTGTTACATTTAAATAACCGCCGCTATGCTCCGGCAAATTAGTTTTCTTTTTACCGGGCGGAGCCGCCTTTTGCAAATTGTGTTTCATCATCAACTCTTTGCCTTTAATAAAATATTCACTTGTAGCCGGAATCATTGCAATATATTGACTGGCAGTTGTTCTATCTCCAAGCTTCACTGCAAGGTGAGCAACTTTATATGCCGCTTCATCATCATCCGGCTTTCTTGCTAATATTTGCTTAAGCACATATATCGCCTCATCTCCTTGATTTAAGTATTCAAGAATCATACCAAGGTTATAATATGCATCAATATAATCCGGATAAAGTCTTATTGCCGTTCTGAAACACGCTATTGCATCTTCATATTTACCAAGCTTATACATATCAAGCCCGTTGTTATACTCAAGTTTGGCATCAATAGGAACAATAGTTTCTTTCTCTTTTGCAATCGCCGGAGAAAGAAACAATAGTATTCCTAAAAATAATATACATATTTTTTTAATCATGTTATGCCTGACTTCTGGTTTAACTTGGCACGTAGGCATTACACTCCCTGCAGCTGTAAAAGGGGGGAAAATAATACCTTTACCCCTTTACTCTTAGCCGAGTTCTCTTAAGAGTTTATCATTTTTTTGAGCAAACTTCTTACCTCTGGAATTGATTGCCATCGCAAGAATTTTTTTCAAATCAATTGTTTGTAACTCTTTGTAATTATCAGGCAGTCTCAAAGACCAGTTTTCGTCACCTGATGTACCTGGTCTATTATAAACATCTTTAACATTAAAGAAATCTGTAAAGAATATTTGAATATTTTTTGCTTTGCTTGCAAACATTTCTGCAAGTTTAACTGTTTTCAAAAATTCTGCATCATTCGTCAAGCGGACAATGATATCATCTTTGTTGCCGTCAAAATCAAAGAACATATCCTCTACAAGATTTTTTGCGTGCAAATACCCTTCATGTGTATGAATCATTGAATCTGCCCACATCGCAATCGGTTCATTATCATGTGTTCCAACCATTGCCCAGCAGTCACGATCAATATTTTTACAACGATACGGATGGTCTTCTTTTTCAGGTTTCACAAACTGAGTTAAACGCATACCTTGAAGTTTATATTCTTTCATTACCGCAGCAACAGGATTAGTTAATGTACCCAAATCTTCACATACAATTGAATCCTTGTCTTGACCGCATTCTTTTGCTGCAGCAATAACAATATCTTCAATTAGTTTGCCATAACGTTTGATTTGTTTTTTATTTAAAGTTTTTACACGTTTTTCTTTATCAGGTTCAAGTGTCAGGTCTAAATCATCCATAGTTGCAATAGCATACTTAGACAATTCAGCGTGTTCAGGAGATGAATATAATCTGCCTGCACCTTGTTCAACCATAGGTTTTTTACCTGCTTTATATACCCAAGGGTCAATTAGACCTACAATGTGGTCAATTCTTACACCGCCAGGGTTTTCTTCAAACATTTTTTTGAAGAGATTCTTCATCAGTTTTCCGCCTTCGCCTAAAGAACCGTCCTCGTTATACATTTTTTCAGGATCCATGACAGGGAACCCCCATGCTTGACCGTCTTTTGAGAAATAATCAGGCGGACAACCCAACATCCATCCTTCAAGGAATAATGATTGATATGCCCAGCAGTCACGGTCAGAGAAGGCAACCTGCCTATCAGCAATCATTTTTATATCATGTTTTAGAGCATATTTTTTTGTTTCTTCAATTTGTTTATACAATACAAACTGACAGAACTTGTAAAAATCGATTTCATCTGCGTATTTTTCTTGTAACTCGGAAATACGTTTTTCTGAAATAGCCTTTTGTTCGTGAGTTTTAGGATTCAAAAGATTTTTATCCAAATCTGATTTCCACAAAGGCCAGTAATCGTTGTTATGTTCAATTGATAAAGCTTCATATAATGAATCATTGAATAACCAAAAATCATTTTTAGTTTTATATTTTTCAAAATCTTTCTGGAATTTTTTAACGTTTTTAAAATTATTCCAAGCTTCTTTCAAAGCTTCATTTTGTGCTTTTACAATATAAGAATATGCTGTCTTATTTATATTTTTATTCGGATTATTATCAACAACTTTTCTGTAGGTTTCTTCAGATAAAATATTTTCCCATTCTTTTGTTGTTAACTGTTTTAAGTCAATAAACAAAGGGTTTCCTGAGAAAATTGTTCCTGTGTAAGGTGAAGAATCACTGCTTTTTGTTTTACCTGCAGGCCCTAATTGAATTGCGTCAAACAAACCATTCGCATAATCAATAATTTCTCTTCCTGCGTTAGAATTTATTGTTCCAAATCCGGTATTTTCATCCGGATTAGATGGGAAGCTGCTGCCATGCATTATAAGAACAAAATTTTCTTTATCTAATGCCTTAAGAGCTTTTCTAATAAGTTTTTTCTCTTTTTTTGCTTCGTCACATTTACAGAACATATTTTCTAACTCCTTATTTAAACTAAAACAAATACTATATCTAACTTATCAAATATATAAAAATTTTTCAATAGTTATATATTTGTGTTAGTATTTTATGTGAGGTTTTATTATGAGAATTGAAGCTAGAAATTTAATAAAAGTTTATGGTGATAGAAGTGTAGTTAATGACATATCATTTGATATGAACAAAGGAGAAGTTGTCTGCCTTTTAGGGCCTAACGGAGCAGGCAAAACAACTACATTCTATATGATTGTCGGACTTGTAAAACCATACAAAGGTCACGTATTCCTTGATGATAAAGATATTACAGAATGGCCGATGAATCTTCGTGCCAAAGCCGGTATTGGTTATTTACCGCAAGAAACATCAATTTTCAGAAAGCTAAATGTAGAAGATAATATTAAACTGGTTCTTGAAATGAATGATAAACTGACAGTTGATGAAAAACGCAAAAAACTGGAAGAATTATTAACTGAATTCGGGGTAAAAAAGCTTAGAAAAGCACCTTCAATTGCTTTATCAGGTGGGGAAAGACGACGTGTAGAAATTGCACGTGCTCTTGCTGCCAGCCCAGACTTTATGCTTTTAGATGAACCTTTTGCCGGTATTGACCCTATCGCAATCGGCGAAATTAAAGATAATATTAGAAAAATTTCAGAAGATAAAGGGTTGGGAGTTTTAATAACTGACCACAACCCTAAAGCAACCTTATCTATTACAGATAGGGCATACGTAATATTTGACGGACAAATAAAAATTCAGGGAAGAAGTGTTGATGTTGCAAATGACCCTGTAGCAAAAGAATTTTATTTAGGAAAGGATTTTCAACTCTAATGAAAATCACTATTTACGACAAATATATTTTCAAACAAGTTACTATAACAACTTTTGTTGCTATACTTTTGTTTACTGTCGTTTGGATTGCTCCTGAAATGCTATTAAATACAATAAAAAAAATTCTTGCAGGTGAATATACGCTGCAAATGGGAGCAGCATACTTAACATATCAATTGCCTTTAATACTTGGTAAAGCTTTTCCGGTTGGACTTTTATTAGGTTCTCTATTTACTTTCGATAAACTTAGTAAAGATTCCGAACTTACAATATTTAGGGCTGTAGGATTGCCTTTCCATAGAATTATTGCACCGGTAATTGTTTTAAGCCTTATTGTAACCTGGCTATGTTTTGTAACTTATGATAAATTTATTCCAATATCACAGCAAAAATTAATGCAAATGCAGTGCAGAAATCCTGTTTCGCAATATATTTATACAAAAAAAGATGAAAAAAATCAGCCTGTTATGTCTGTCATTGTATCAAGATACGATAATTTTATAATGAATGACATTATTGTCTTAGATTTTTCAAAAAAAATATATGATGATGTTCATGGGATTTCTCAAATATATGTTGCTACCTATGGCAACCGTTATAAGGATAAGTGGATTCTGCACGATATTTTAGTTTACGATATTACAAATGAAGGAATTTTTAAAAAAATCGGACATAAGAACAAAATGGAAATTATGCACGGTAAAATTGCTAATGATATAGGAATTCTTATGGCAAACTCCAACAAGAAAGACCGTGAAATCACAAACAAAAATCTACACCATTATATAAAACTTTTAAAAGAACAAAAAATGGAAGAACCATACAGACTTATGCTAAACAAATATTATCAACGATTCTTCCATCCATTCGTATGTATTTTACTTGCGGTAATGGGGTGTTTACTAGGATTTAGTAAACCTAGAGAACAACGCCTAATTGGATTTACAATTGCAATCGGTGCAATATTTTTATATTACATTACCTTGCCATTTTTTGATTTACTGGCAGAAAAAGGAGTTATTCCGCCTATTATAGCAGCAGCATTCCCGCCTGTAGCATTTCTTGTTGCATGTATTGCTTTTTATAAATCAAAGGATATCTAATCTATGTTCAGAATATTCCTGTTAATTTTATACTTATTATTTGGATTAAGTGCATTTGCCAATAATTATAATATTTCATTTGATAACGGTATTTATCATATTACAATTCCATATAATAAATACCAAAACAGGATTAATTTTATTTTGACAGAGAACCTTATTACAAATAAAAAAGTTCATAAAGAACAAAATGCAATTTTTACAATAAATACCGGTTTTTTTGATCCGAATAATGAAAAAACAATTTCTTATATTTATACTAATGGTAAAGAAACAGAATCACCATTATTAAATGAAAATTTAATAAATAACCCTTATATAATGACAAATTGGGACAAAATTTCAAACCGCCCGGAATTTAGAGTAATGAAACAAGATGACCACTGGGTTTATGATATAGTAAACCACAATGAACCATATAATGGAGAATTAATAACATCTGCACAGGGAGGCCCAATGTTAATCCCGAATATGGATTTGGAAAAAGAATTTTTTATTGTAAAAAATAATCAAGGGAAAGTCATAAGAGAATCGGCATCTGTACTGCACAAAACGGCACGAACAATCATTGCCTTGAAAAACAATGATATTCATATATTAATTATTACAGACAAAAATCCTATGACCATTTATGAAGCACAAAATTTGTGCAAAAAACTTGGATTTGATAAAGCAATGGGTTTTGACGGTGGAAGTTCAACATCATTTGATTACAAAAATAAAATTCATGTCGTATCAACAGGAATTAAAGGTGATGATACAGGAAGAAAACTAAAATCATTCTTGATATATAAATAACAAATTATAAATTATTCTGATTTTCTTGAGCTCTCAAAGATTCGTCAAGTTTTTCAATCTGTTCATCGATTGCTGAATCAGTTTCTTCTGTATCAACTTCGTCTGCTTCATTTTTCTTCATTTCTTCTACAACCATTCTTGCCATTTCAACAGCAATATCATGTCTGGTACTATCAGGACAATTTTGAAGCATACCAATAGCAGTCCTTAGTGTTCCGTCAAGGTCATACCATCTGTTTTGTCGAGAATCTTGAAGATCAATTTCTGTTTGCGAAATAATATCTGAAACATCTTCATATTTCGAATCTTCAATATTATGTTCTGTAATAATTTTAATTAAGTTTAAAGCTATTTTAATCTGAGTATCATCATCAGATTCTTCAAGAGTTTTCATAGCAGAAGATAACACAGGATCTTTATCATACCAACGTCTTGCACTTGTAGTAAATTCTTCTTTCATTGTGTTCTCCTTCTATTTAAGTTCCAGCTAGTTAATTATACAATAGGTTTAAAGATTTGTAAATTATAAATGTTTACGCTAGTATATAGTGTAAATATTGAATTTTAAAGGAATCTAAATATGCTTATAGTAATGAGAGAACATGCCGGTCAGGCTGCAATTGATAAAGTTATTAAATTTATCGAAAATAACGGATTTGAAACTCATTTATCAACAGGTAAACTCCATACAGTAATAGGTGCTGTAGGTGATAAAGTTATTGACCCGAGAAATATTGAGTTGTTAGACGGAGTTCAAGAAGTAATTAAAATTACCTCCGGATTTAAACTTACAAGTCGTATGTTCCAAGAAGAAGATACGATTATTGAAGTTAATGGTATTAAATTCGGCGGGAAATATACAGGTATTATTGCCGGGCCTTGTACTGTCGAAAGCTATGAGCAGATGGATAAAACAGCAGAAGCCTTGAAAAAATCTAATGTAAGAATTTTAAGAGGCGGAGCATTTAAACCAAGAACATCTCCGTATGCTTTTCAAGGACTCGGAGAAGAAGGATTAAAAATAATGAGAAGTGTTGCTGATAATCATGGTATGGCAGTAACATCCGAAATCATGGATCCTTCTCAAATTGAAATGTTCAATAAATACGTCGATATATTCCAAATTGGCGCAAGAAATATGCAGAACTACAATCTTTTAAAAGAAATGGGACACGTTGATAAACCAATTGTTTTAAAACGAGGTCTTTCTGCAACATTTGAAGAATTACTATTATCTGCAGAATATATTTTATCAGGCGGAAATCGTAATGTTATTTTGTGTGAAAGAGGGATAAGAACTTTTGAAAAATACACACGCAATACTCTTGATTTATCGGCAATTCCGGTTATCAAAAAACTAAGCCACCTGCCTATAATTATAGACCCGAGTCATGGCACCGGATTAAGAGATAAAGTTGCACCTATGTCAAGAGCAAGTGTAGCCGCAGGATGTGATGGACTAATTATTGAAGTACATTATAATCCTGAAATTGCAATATGTGATGGTGCGCAATCATTATACCCTGAACAATACGCAGAACTATATAATGAACTTAAACAAATTGCACCAATCGTTCATAAAGAGATTTATTAATATTTGTTAAAAAAGTAGTCATTAACTAGCAAAAAAAAAAATTATCTGCTTTATACCGTATATGAATACAAGAATAGATGCAGGGATAAACAATTCGTACAGAAATAATACCACTCAAATTAAGAGTAGTATAACTCCAAGTTTTTCAAAAGCTGTAAAAAATGATATCTTTTTTAAGGCACTAAATAAACCGTTTAAATTGGCAAATGCAAAAACAATAAAAGATATCCCCGCAGATGCAAATATTTTCTTATTTACCTGTGATTCAAAAGTCAAACTTCCGGAAGGAAGAGATGCAAAAGAATGTATTCTTTCAGATAAGGGAGTTGGATTTTGGACAAGATTTTTTAGCGGCGATGATGCAAATAAAATGATTTTAAAATCAAATAATGTAGAATACGCTCATGGAGATTTAGCATCAAACCGCACAACTCAAGGTGTAATAGAACTTGATAATGCAAATGTTAATCAAATCGAAAAAGTTTCAATGGTAAACCTGAAAAACAATTCAAATGTAAAATTTATTGATAATGTTGATAATATTGATGCATTCGATTCTACAATGGGAGATGTAAAAATTTCCGGTGCTATTCACCTGAATGGGAACACAAAATCAGATTCTCTTAAAGCATACACAGTCATTGCATATCCTGGAGACTATATCAAAAAAAGTCATACAAATTTCTTAGCTTGCAAAGAAAACAAAAATAAAGCCGGAGTATATGCAATTGTTGATGAAGCAGTAGCCAATGAAGGCGCTGAAATCACACAGGCAAAAGTTGGAAAACTTAAAGCTCATGATTTGATATTTAATGATTCAATCGGAGATCATATTGAAGGTGATTATGGTCTGGAATTTAATAATTCTGTTGTTAATTATTTAAAACTAGGCAAAATTAAAAAAATGGAAGATTGTAGAATCAAGAAATTTGACCTTGATAACACTGTAACCGATTTAAAACTATTTGGTAAAATTCAAATCGATGAACTTAATTTAAAAAATGATGAAGGAACTTTATTTATTTTCCCTAAAAATACAGAATTCGGCGAAAAAGTTCCTAACTATATAAAACACATCAATATTGTTAACGACTACGTTTGTCCAAATCCACGACCTAAAATAAAAATACAAGGTCCAATAGATATTGAACGAGTAGAATTCTGTAATAATTTTGGTATGCTTGAAGTGACAAGACCGGAAGATCCTAAAAAACCTATAAAAATTATTAACGGAATTATAAAATACGATGCTCCGGAAGATCCTATACCGCAAGTTGATGATATTGATATTTAAATATTAAAAACTTTTCTGGAACCTTCCTCGTGATATACACCGCCGCCGCAAATTGTTTCAATCACTTTTAACGAAAATTCCCGTGCGGCATCTTGCGGATTCAATAAAAATTCACGATTTGAAAGGTGTTTTATTTTGAATATAGCATTCTGCATTTTATCTGCAGGGATATACAATGATGCAACTTCATTATCAAGAAGTCGTTTCATTTCTTCTTTTCTATCCTGTACACCTTCCATTATTTCATAATAGTTTCCGTTTATTGCCATAATTCTGCCGGAAAATAATGGTGGATTATTTTCTCTGAATAACGCTTGAGGCTCATAATTGCATCTGGTTGTAAGGCTGATTTTATGCCAGAGAATATTTATTGTAATAATTGATTTGGCTGAATCATGCTCAACATATATGGTTTCTGCAGAAACTCCTCTTGAAGAAAAAGATTTTTTTAAAGAATCTATTATAACTTTCAAGTTCTCTATTGCATCGTTAAAGATTTCAGCAGTATTAAGAGTTGCTTTCTGGTAATCCAAAAACTGCTTGTACATATGTGTTGATACAAGGCTTACACGTTCCTGAATCAAAGAATTCTTTCTGTAGCTGGACTCTGTATTATCAAAATTTTCGTAATTACTGGCCAAAACTATACTTTCTCCACTATGTTCATTTTACAATCAAAAATTCCCGTTTGTAAACAATTATAAATTATATCTTTACAATATTGAATAGACAGGCGGGTTTATTTATTTTGATTAAAATCTTAAACATTATTTCCTTTTTGTGTTATTATTGAATCAAAGGAGAGGGAAGAATGGGTTTAACATCTTATTTAGGGATAGACGTTGGGTCAGTTACAACTAAACTGGCTTTAGTTGATGAAAAAGGACAGTATATAGATTCATATATGTTAAAAACAGCAGGAAAACCTGTTGCTGCGGTTCAAGCAGGATTAAAACAAATATATGCTCAGGCAGAACATGCAGGTAGAAAATATGATATTATGGGTGTCGGAACAACCGGCAGCGGAAGAAATCTTGCCGGAGCGCTTGTTGGTGCGGATGTTGTCAAAAATGAAATAACAGCGCATGCTGTTGCAGCTGCAACTTATATCCCGGGTGTTCAAACCATTCTTGAAATCGGCGGTCAGGATAGTAAAATTATCATCTTGAGAGACGGTATAGTTACTGATTTTGCAATGAATACAGTTTGTGCTGCAGGTACAGGAAGTTTTCTTGACCATCAGGCACAAAGATTAAACGTTCCGATAGAAGAATTTGGTGATACAGCTTTAAAATCTGAAAACCCGGCAAGAATTGCCGGCAGATGCGGTGTATTTGCAGAAAGTGACTTGATACATAAACAGCAATTAGGCTACCCTGTAGAAGATTTGCTATACGGACTTTGTCAAGCATTAGTTAGAAACTACTTAAGCAACCTTGCTTTAGGTAAAGAACTTCTGCCTACTGTATCATTTCAAGGCGGTGTTGCAACAAATTCCGGCATGGTAAAAGCATTTGAAGAAGAACTTCAAACCGAAATTGTAGTTCCTGACCATCACCAAACAATGGGCGCAATAGGTGCAGCTCTTCTTGCAATGGAAAATCATCAATATACAGAGGCTCCTACAACATTTAAAGGTTGGGATGTTGGCAACATGCAGTTCCAATCAATTACCTGTCAATGCAATGGCTGCTCTAATAATTGTGAAGTAATCACAATTGTTGAAGGGCAAACTGAACATCAGCATGTCGAAAATATTAAAGATATTAAAGGCAATATTATTGCACGCTGGGGCGGAACTTGCGGACGCTGGGATATTAACTAAGATACAAGCATTTTAGTTTCATCTTTGATATAATTTAAAGCTTCAACGATTTCGTTATAATCTTCCATAACAACCAGTTTACTTCTGTATTTGGCTGCATTTGGAACACCTGCGATATAAAACGGATAAAATTTTCTTACAAATTTTAACCCGACTTTTTCACCTCTAAGAGCTATTTCCATATCAAGATGCTTTTTCATTGTATCTATTTTTTCACTGAGAGTTGGCGGCTGAAGTTTTTCTCCGGTATTTAAATAATGTTCTATTCTTGCTATTAATGTTACATCACCTAATGCACCACGTCCAATTGCAATTCCATCAGCTTTGGATTCTTCCAAGCATTGAACAGCTGATTCAATTGATACAACATCACCATTTGCAAAAACAGGAATATCTACATTTTCTTTTAACTCTTTTATTTTTTTCCAGTCAGCTTTTCCGGAATACATTTGATTTCTTGTACGACCGTGAATGGTAATAAATTCCGCTCCTGCATCCTGCATATATTGTCCGAAAGATACAAAATTCATCTCTTGTTGAGTATAGCCAAGCCTAAATTTAACACTAACAGGAATTTTGACACTTTCTTTAACCGCCTGCACAATATCGTATGCTAATGATGGATTACGCATCAAAGCACATCCATCTTGACCTTTCACAACTTTATTTACAGGACAGCCCATATTTATATCTATTACATCAGCCATAGATTCCAAATACTTTGCCCCTTCTGCCATCAAGTTAGGTTTGTGCCCGCTCAACTGATATATTATCGGAGAATGATTATCATCACGTTTTGTCATATCAGTTTCTTTTACGTTATGAAGAGCTTCTGAACTTATCATTTCTGTCGTCAAAATACAAGTTTTGGACTGTTCTCTAATAAGAGTTCTTAAGACATAATCTGTAATTCCTGCCATTGGAGCCAGTGAAACTCTTGTTTGTTTAAGTATTTCTTTAATTTCCATATTTCGCTAATTCTACTGCTCTTGCTTTTGCATATTTTAAATATTCATCATCTGTTGTGTATGATTGTGCAAATCTTTTATAATAATCAAGTGCATATTTATATTGTGCAAGTGTATCATAATCAACTGCTATCAAATAATTTGCAAGTGTTTGCTGAGGATTATATTCAAGTGCTTTTTTGTAATCTTTTATTGCAAGATTTCTTTGTTTTTTTGCATCATATATCATTCCTCGATAATAATAAGCATCTGAATTTGTACCATCATCAATAATTGCCTGATTAAACGCTTTTAAAGCTTCATCGTATTTGGCAGCATTAAATAATTCCGCACCTTTTTGAACCTGAATTTGGCTTGTAACTTTATTTATATCATTAAGAGCCGATGAAGCATCGGTATTTTTAGGATTTAAAGACACTGCTTTTTTTAAGTATGATTTTGCATTATACCAATCTTCTTTATTTGCATACAATGCACCGATTGTATAAACAATGTCAGAATTATTTGGTTCCATCGTTTGAACTTTTTTATAATATTCAATCGCTTTATCAGGATTATTTAAACCTTCATAAGATGCAGCAATACCTAAAAGAGAATCTCTTGTCGGCGGATTAATTGCAGAATACATTTCAATAGCTTTCTGATAATCTTTCTTAGCGTATGCATTGTATCCGG
The DNA here is from genome assembly GCA_944324835.1 of Candidatus Gastranaerophilales bacterium. Classification (GTDB taxonomy): domain Bacteria; phylum Cyanobacteriota; class Vampirovibrionia; order Gastranaerophilales; family Gastranaerophilaceae; genus UMGS1585. The sequence goes on along the minus strand of CALUXV010000017.1, from coordinate 12,842 downwards.
CACTTGCAGATTGAGCAAGTATTGTATCATTCAAATCTTCCAGAGTATTTTTTATTGTTTGGTTATTAGGAAATCTCTGTTTTGCCGTTGTTAAGATTTCTTTTGCAGCTTGATAATCCTTTTTTTCTGCATAACAAAGTGCAATATTTGTATAAATATCAGGTTTGTTTTTATCATATTTTAAAACACTCTTGTAGAATTTAATTGCATTATCAACATCATTTTTCTTGTGGTATTCAAGAGCATAATCATAAATCATTGAAACAATTGATTTATCAACCTGAGAAGATGCCTCCATATTTTCAAGAAGTTCTTCAGGAGTCATTGATTTACGCTTCAATGTGACTATTTGCTGTCTGATTGAACTATTCGTCGGATCAAGAGATAAAACTTTTTCATAGGCATCTATTGCTTTAGTATTATCACCCATTAATTCCAAACATTGAGCAGTATACAAATTAGCATTCATATTATCCGGATACTCGGTAAGTATTGATTTGTATACTTCAAGAGCTTTAGGATAATTCTTTTGAGCCTGGAATAGTGTACCGATGTTTAATCTTGTATTAATTCTAGAATTTATATCAGTTGATGCCGCGCTATATTCTTCTGCTTTTTTATAAAAAACTAACGCATTAACGTAATCGCCTTGTTTTTGTTTTATTGCACCTATATTAGCATTAAGTTCAGGATCTTTAGGATTTTGTTCTAATTTTTTGTAATAAATTCTCTCCATTGCGTAAAGAATTTCTGGATCACTGTCACCTTCAGCCATTGCAACATTATACTGTTGTACGGCTTCATCCTGACGCCCCAACTTATCTAATAATCTTGCATACCTCAACAATAAAGGCCCGTTGTGAGGGTCAAGCTTTACTGCGTCTTTATAATAATCAGCCGCACGGTCATTATTGCCTAAAAGTTTTATCATATCTGCAATTTGAGCAGTTGCTGTTTTTTGAAACTTTGGATTTGAGCGGACTTGCTCCAGTTCATATATTGCGGCTGGCAATTTTCCTTCGGTTCTAAGTTGATCTGCAGTATTATATCTTGATTCAGGAGAAAAATCATATCCCAGTTTTTTTAGGCAATAATTTAAACTATTTGCAGCAGATACTGCTGTCGCATATCCGTTTTGTATATCATCATCTTTTGGATAATATTTTATATAAAATAATGCGCTTCTAAAATCATTACAAGCATCAGGATAGTTACCGGCTTTGTTTGCGTAATATGTTCCTCTTGCAAGATATGCATTTACTATTCCTATTCGTGCAGAATTATCTAAAGGATTTATTCTTAACGCTTTTTTAAACTCATCAATAGAACTGGAATATTGTGATTGATACAAATACTGCTGCGCAGCATCATAATGTTCCCGAAAATCTGCATACGATGGTGCTGCAAGTAATAAAGATAATATACAACCTAAAATAATACGTCTTTTTTTCATACGTTTATTTTATACCAAGCAAAAATCTTTTACACCCCCAGTTTTATATTTCAGTACGGAAAAAGCATATATTTAAATTAAAGGAAACTTTAATCTTGATTTTACAAAATCGATTGCAGAATTTTCATCATAAAAGACATTATCCTGACCTATTTGACTCAAAATAGACAACGAATCTAATTGATTAATAACATTTTTATTAGATACAAGGATTACATGAATATGCTGAGATTTTAAACGAACAATTATATCTTCCAAAGCAAATACTGCAGAAATATCAAGTAAATCATCACCGTCATAATTCAAGATTAAATATTCTGTACCTAAAACATCATCAAAATGTGAGATTAATTGCGTTGCAGAGCCGAAGAAAAATTGACCTTCAATATGTACTACCCTGATTTTATGTTTATAATCCCGCTCCAGAATACGTTCCATTTGCATAATATCAGCATCATATACTTTTTTATGAATTGTTTTTGCTTTATCAGCAACACGTTTTGCATATAATAAAGCAGCAAGAGTAATTCCGGCTCCAACAGCAAATATAAGATTATAAAATACGGTTAATAAGAAAACTACACATAAAATCAATAAGTCGTCCTTAGGTGCATAGCGGAGAACTTTTATAAATTTCATATCGAGAATATCATAACCTATCTTCATTAAAATAGCGGCCAAAACAGCCAGTGGAATTTGTGCAACAAAATCTGAACAACAAAATAACAACGTTAATAAAATCAAAGGATTTATAACTGTTGTTAATCGTGTAGTCGATCCTGAATTAAGCGCTGCAACCGTTCTCATAGTAGCAGCAGAACCTCCTAAAGAACCTGTTAATGCACAAATAAAATTACCAATCCCTAATGCTCCCAAAATATGTTTAGGATTTGATTTAGATTTCATAATTGAATCGGACACCAAACCGGTTAATAATGATTCTGCCGAAAAAACAACTGTCAATGTTAAAGCATACGGAATATAAGATATTATTTTATTTATATCTGTATATGGCTGTACAATTGCAGGGAATGCAACCGATACATTTGATATTCTATCAATATTTAGCCCCATTTTTATAGAAATAAATGTTGATATTATTAATCCTAGAATCTGACAGGGAATAATTTTATTAACCTTTTTAGGACACGCAAAAACTATTAATAACGTTATCGCACCTATTAATAAAGCATCCGGATTTATATGCAAGATAGAATTATTTATATTTAATAATGTATTAAGAGTTGATGATAGTGCTTTATGTCCCATTAACGGATTCAATTGCAGAATAATAATTATAACTCCGACCCCATTCATAAACCCGGATATAACAGGATAAGGAACGTATTTTACAATTGAAGGGAGATTGGTTAACGCTGCTGCAAATTGAAATATTGCAGCCATCAGCAGAATTGTAATTGCAGCTTGTACATCATACCCTAATGCAGCCATCATTGAAGCAATAACTATTGCTACCGGACCTGTTGTTCCCGATACAATAGGAATTTTAGGCCCTAATAAACCAGCGGTAAAACACAAAATTATAGCTCCCCACAAACCGGCACTTGCGCCAAAGCCGGTTGCAACACCAAATGCCAATGCCTGCGGCAGAGTAATTATTGCAGAATTTATTCCGCCGAATAAATCTCCTACTAATAAGTTAAACCTTTCTTTTATTCCCATAAAATAATATTAACATAATTATTTTAGTTTTATAATTAATTATTATGGATGTACATGCATTAAAAATTATTAGATTTGAACGTTATACTCTTGCAATAATAATGACTGTTGTAATGTTTCTTATTGCTCAGTTGAGCGGACAAAAAGAAATTATATTCCCTGAAGTTCTTGCAATAATGACCGGTGCTTGGATTGCTAAAAAGCAGCCATGGAGCGTTGATAAACGAAGAATTTTTATATTGACCTGCCTTGCATCTATTATTGGTGTTGCTATTGTAAGATATATTCATCTTGATTTATTTTTTCAGGTCAGTATATGTTTTTTATTAGTCGGAGCATCATTAATTCTCTTGAAAACTAATTTTATTCCAATAATATCTGCCTGTATACTCCCTGTTTATATGGGAACAACAAGCTGGATATATTCGATATCCGTAAGTATTATGGCTTTAATGATTATAATCGTTCAATGGCTTATGGAAAAATATCATATGCGTTCTATTAATCATTTTTCAACAAAAGAATTTAACTTGAAACATGAACTAAAATGGTGGGCCAAACTATTTTTAATATTTGGAATAATATCGGTTGTTCCGATTGAAAGCAGAAATATTTTCTTTTTAGCACCGCCGTTAATCGTCACATTTGTTGAATTTGCCAATCCTAAAAGCCCGTTAAGGAATAAACCGCTGGAAATCTTTGAGATACTTGTATTTGCAGCATTTATCGGCACAATGATGAGATTATTATTAAATACATATTTAAACTGTCCGCTTACAATTTGTGCAATTGTTGCCTGTATTTTTTTATTTATAGCATTTGATTACAGCAGGATTACATTCCCGCCTGCAGGCGCAATACTACTCCTGCCCATGATATTGAGAACAGAAGATTTAAAACTTTTTCCTGTTGAAGTTACAATCGGAGCTATGGTTATAATACCGTTAGCACTATATCTTTTCAAAAATAAAGAAGAATAAACTTTATAATTCTACAAAATCTTTTGCAATAATATCTTCCGTAAGTTTTGTTGCAAGCCCGCTAAAACTAAGAGTTACATTAGAATTAGCATTAATTTCAGATACCGGCATGGCCTTATTAATCGATGACATTATTGCAAAGTAGTTATTAGGTATTTTCCAGTATATTTTTTGATTCAGAACTTTTTCAACATCTTCTATTTTTATTTCATCATTTTCAAGATATCTATTTATTACAATTTTTGTTTTGTTATCATCAAAACCAAGATTGTTGAATAAATCAAGGCAACGCTGACAATTGCGAATCAAAGGAAGATTTACAATTGACACAAGAAGTATCAAATCTGACAATTCCAGAATTTTCATATTCATTTTATCAATACTTGTTCCGACATCTACCAATATATAAGAAAAAGACTCTCTTAAGTATTCAAACAGTTTAAAAATATGTGTAGGTGTCATTGTATGAGTTTCTTCCATATATATAGGTTCTGCAAGAACGTATAAACTTGTATCTTTATATTGTTTACAGGCATTAAGAACCGACTCAGGACCTTTATGGGCTGCGGTTTCTATGGCAGAAGCAATACTTATAGATGGTTTAATATTTATAAACGTTGTAACATCTCCTAAAGGCAGATTTAAATCAACAAGAACAACTTTTTCTCTTGTTTGACGGGCAAATTCTACTGCAAGATTTGTTGCAATAGCTGTTTTACCAATACCGCCCTTGTTAGAAAATATAGATATTATATTCGACTTGTTAATTGTTTTAACAACATCTTGTGAACATTTTTTTAGTGATGCAAAAAAATCTTTTTTGATTATCGGCTTGGAAATATAATCTTTTGCTCCTGCGCGCAGAGCTTGTATAACAAAATTTGTAGTATAGTTTTCTGATAAGATTATTACATTAATTTTATTATCAGCAAGTAAATTAATTGTTTTCTTTAGCGGTGCAATACCTTCATTTGCGGATATTATTACAATATGAGGGTGATTTTTTAAAGCGTAAAACGTTCCTTCTCTATAATCAGAAAATGTATTATCCAATTCAAGCTGCTCAAATTCCGCTATATATGTTTTTATTAATTCTACAGAATCATTATCTGTTTCAAAAACTACAACTTTATTATTCATAAATCACCTCAAAATAATGATACATTATTTATTTTAAATATACAATGCTTTATTAGATTATATAACCATTTTGAATGAATTAATTATAAAATAGCTCTTACTTCCCAAAGTTTTTCATCAGGATTGTATAAAGGATTTGTAAACCTTGTATTTGGTGCAGCAATATATTCATGAGGCGCTTTTAGTAATTTTGAACCTTTCGGGAATGTTATTTTTACTAATTCTCCGTATTTTGAAAGACTGAAACTATTTGCGAAAGATTTATCTTCGGTCACAGAGGTAAATCCTTTATTATTGTTTAGCATTTCATTGATATCCAAATTCTTACGAGGATTGAGCATTATCCCGCGATAAGTAACTAATTCTTCCTCAAGTGGTTTAGAAGTATTTATTGCATACATTAATACATCATATTGTTTTTGTACTGTTTCACTAAGCTTCGCTCCTTCTCGAAGATAATGATTTATATACGGACATTTTTGATATTCTTTAACCATATTTTTAATAGTTTCTTGAGAATACTTTCGCTCAAATGTATCTGAACTTAACTCAGTTAACAACTTTGTATCAATTCTTTTACCGAAATAAACTTTTGATACTGTAGTATTTGCTATTACATTGTTAATATTGGATTTCGTAATCATAAAACCTATTATTCCCTAGTATTATAAACAATAATTAATCACAAATATTGTTGAATTGTAACAAATTGTTAACAAAAGTATTGTAAAAAAGCAATTATATAACACATATATACTTTATATATATAAAGGTCGATAAAAAGGAGCTACTAAAATGTCAGAATTTAGACGTGGCGGATTCTCATCAGAATTTAATACATATAGTACCTGGATTAACAACCCTCCGGGAAAACTATTTGACACTGCTGCTGATGGTAGCTGGCTTGATAATGGCGACTATGACAGAGCTTATAGAGGATTTCCTTCTTTTAAGCAAGTAAATGTTAACTTTGGCGGCGGTATATTTGCTGCACCATCCTGGAAAGCATCATTAGGATTTGGTATCGGCAGATTAGCTACTGCAGGTTTAGGCTTATGGTTATTAGGCCGTTTTAAAGGAAAACAACAAGCGGCACAACCACAAGCGAATCTTGGACTAAATGCTTATTTAACATATTTCAACAACCTTAAGAGCAGATTTTGGCCAATCGGTATAGGCGGAACAACCGGCGGTACCGGCGGAGCAGGCGGTGCAGGCGGAACACAAACCGTTATTCATAAATGCGACTGCAAATGCTGTAACGGTACTGAAAAACCTGAAGAAGGAGAAGATTCCGGGAAAAAACCAGGAACAAATCCAACAAATCCAGTAGGTGATGGCGGTGATAATGGCGATAAAGTTTATGACGCTGTGGCCACTAATAAAAAATATTCTCCTGTAAATATTCAAGGTACTGTTAAGAATGTAGGGGATTTGAATGATGCTGGTTATCCAGCGACATTTGAAATTCATGACTCAACTAAAACCGGAGATACTGACCATCCTAATATTTATAAATATGAATATGTAAAAGAAGAAAACGGCAAACCAATTTATAAATGCGTATCTGCACAAGTTTTTGTAGAAAAAGGCAAGGATAAATCAAAAGTAAAAGGCGATCAAGTATCTTATTCTGTAGGCAGCGGAATTACAAAAGATAAAGGTATTACAGGAAAACTTGATAATATGGCTGCTGTAGACCCAACAGGAACATTAATTCATTATAATGAATTGAGTGAATACTCAGAAGGTAAAGTAGAACAGATAACAATCAACTTTGAAGAATAATATTAACTCAATAACATAGCATTATAAGAACTTCGGACTAAAGGACCAATCTGGTATTTCTTTAGCCCGATTTTTTCAGCGAGTTTTTTTAGATCTTCAAACTCTTCCAATGTATAATATTTACTGACCTCCAGATGCTGTTTGGACGGCTGGATATACTGTCCAATTGTCAAAATATCGCATCCGGTACTTTTAAGGTCAACAAGAGTATTTTCAATATCTTCCATTGTTTCACCCAGTCCAACCATTAAGCCTGATTTTGTTTTTATATCACTGTTATCTTTGATATATTTCAAGACCTCCAAAGAACGGTTATAATTCCCCAAAGGGCGGGCTGTTTTAAAAATGTTTCTTGTTGTTTCTATATTATGATTAAATACATCCGGATGTGCTTCAATTATAATATCCAATGCGCCGTCTTTTCTCAAAAAATCCGGTGTCAAAATCTCTATTTTTATATCAGAAGAAAGTTTTCTGATTTCTCGTATGCATTCTGCAAAATGCTCCGCACCGCCATCAATGAGGTCATCTCTTGTAACTGATGTTATAACAACATATTTAAGCCCGAGTTCTTTAACCGCTTCCGCAATATGTTTAGGTTCATCTTTATCCAGCGGTTCAGGTTTTGCAGTTGATATATTACAGTACTTACAGTTTCTTGTACAAACATTTCCCATAATTAAAAAAGTCGCCGTATTATGCCCGTAACATTCATTTTTGTTAGGACATCTTGCACCGTCGCAGACAGTATTCAGGTGTTTTGTTTTTAAAATTCTGCGTACATTTTTGGTATTTTCATCATCTATTATATTTCGTTTTAAATAATCCGGTAATCTTCTCATAACTGCATAATTCCTTCCAGTATACCTTCTGAATATGTCGGATGTGCAAAACAAACTTCCTTGAGTTTATCAACAGTTATATCGTTATGCATAGCAATAACTATCTGTTGAATAAGTGCGGATGCTTCTTTTGAAATAATATGAGCTCCGATTATTTTATTATCCTTAGATACTATTTTAATAAAACCGTCAATACAGCCGTCACAGTGGGCTTTGCCAAGAGCAGATACCGGGAATACGACTTTATTAAAACCTTCTTCCTCTTCTTTTGATTTAAAGCATTTCCCCACCCAGGCAATTTCAGGGTTTCCATAAATGACTGACGGTATCAAATCTTTTCTGTACGGGATATTTAAAACAAGTTCCTTCGCCTGACTTGTTGCATAATGTGCAAGTTGAATTTCTCCTGCCGCATCGCCTATAATTTTTATACCTTTGAAGTTTTCATTTACCCCTATATTTACCCCTCTGCCGGCAGCAACAAGTATACAATCTGTTTCTATAGTTTCGCCATTTGAAAGTGTAGCTTTGTTTCCTTCAATATTTTTGATTGAAGTTTCTGTATAGTATTTTATTTTATTGAGTTTAAACTGGCGTTCAATTCTTTTTGATACTTCCCAATCAGCAAGCGGAACAAGCTGTAGAGCAATTTCTACAACTGTTACATCAACTTCAAAAGCGGATAAAATTCTTGCCCATTCAACACCAATTGCACCGGAGCCGACAATGACGATACTTTTTGGCAGCTGTTTAAGGTTTAAAATATCATCTGAATTTAAAATAAATTCATGGTCGAATTCCAACCCTTTAATTTCTTTTGGGTAAGAACCTGTACATAATACTATTTCCTTGCAGGAGTATTGTTCATTGTTTGATTCTATTATGGTATCTGATATTATTTTAGCTTCGGATTTAACAATAGTTATACCCGCTTGTTTCATCATTAGTTCTAGAGATTTTCTGAGTTTTTGGACTGTTATATCTTTATGTTCAACAATCTTTTCGTAATTAAAACTCAGATTATCTGAATATATCCCAATTTTCCCTGCATTTTTAATTTCTTGATATACTTCTGCAGCGTGCAAAAATAGTTTTGTTGGAATACACCCTCTGTTCAAACAAGTTCCGCCAATTTCATCTTTTTCAAAAAGAATAACGGATTTTCCCTCTTTTGCAGCATATAATGCAGTTGTATAACCTGCAGGGCCTCCGCCAATTATCCCTAAATCAAATATTGCCATAATAAAATAATACTCCCTTGAGTATTATTTTAACATAAATAACAACAGGGCGGACAATTGAATTGTCCGCCCGTAATTTTTAACTGTTTACTACGTCATAAAGTGCATCAACTATTATCGGATCCCACTTTGTGCCGGCTTCCTGCCGCATAATTGCAAGAGCTTCTTCTTTAGACATTGCTTTTCTATACGCCCTGTCCGAGGTCATTGCACAATATGCATCAGCTACAGCAATAATTCTTGAACCTAAAGGAATTGACATACGTTTCAAACCTTCCGGTTCACCTGAACCGTCATAGCGTTCTTTTTGATAACAAATATATGGTACAACTTCTGACATGAAATTGATATTCATCAAAAGATTAACACCCACGTTGGCATAGTTTTTGAGTTTATCCCAATCTTCTTTACTCAGCTTGCCTTTTGTCGCAAAGAGTTCTTCCGGAAGTGTAATTTTACCGATATTTTGCAACAAACCTGCATAGTAGATGAGGTCTTTTGTTTTTTCGTTTAATCCCATTTCTGCAGATATACGTTTTGCCATCTCTGCGGTATTTCTTGAATGGGAAACACTGTATTGACCTTTAATATCAACAGCAGTTGCAAGAGATTTCACAAAAGCTTCCTGATTATCGCCCAAATCTCCGATAAGAGCCGTTAATTCCGCTCTCATATGACGAAGGTCTGTTATATCAGCATCCGGATTTGCAATAAGTTCATTTGTATCATTTATTGTTTTTTGAAGAGAAATTGATGTCCCGAATAATCTGGACATTTTCTCTATCAAATCAATAAACTCTTGCCTTACAGATTTTTCTTTATAAGACTCAATAACAAAAACTCCTACAACATTTGCGTTGTTATGCATAGGAACTGCCGTAAAGAGTTTTATATTCTTTTCCTTTAATTCAGGAAATCCATCATCAGGATTTGTAATGCTGACAGTTTTAATATTTTTATAACATTCGGTTACAGGATTCTCTTCGTCAAAATTGTATCCGATATCTTTAGAATAAATACTATCCTCTATCTCAAGCGATGAACCTGCAAATACTAAATCTTTACTTGCATTATCCAACCCGCATGCAAATTCTTTTTTAAGATAAACATGACATATATCAACTTCTAAAATTTGTGCCATTGTTTTTGCAATTGAGTTATAGATAATATAATCATCTTTTGAATTAAATCCGATTACACTAAGCGTTTTATTAATAGAATAAACAGAAATAAGTTCGCTCAACTGATTTTTCAGTTTCGCAGATTTATTTTTTTCACTCTTTCCTATTTTTTTTGCCAAATCTTCGGAGATAAGGTTTTCAGAAATAAAATCACCGAGGTTGAGTGCAAAAATCTCTTCTAACGGATCGCCGTCAACTAAATCAACGGAACGTCCAAATAGGGATGCACCTAAGTTTTCTTCTGCCATATTTTCTTACCTTCTTATAATATATTGACTTGTTATTTTATATTACGGCACAAATTTTAAAAACTTTGATAATTTTTACAAAAATTATACTTTGGTTATAGATGAATTATACTTTAGTGTGAAATTTATATTATATAGTTGTAGATTTGTTGAATATTTTGTCCCAACAAGTCTGAACTGCCTAAAAACACTGCAAACTCAGCCCTGTTTTCACCAAGCTGTTTTAAGTCATTCAAAGCAAGAGGCGGCCCTGCAGGAGTTGTTCTTGCAGGATTTTTAGGATTAGACAGAATATCAGTTGAACGTAATATACATATCCCCAAATCCTCACCTTTTACTTCATACTGAGTAAGCCCTTTAGTCACAACGCCGACTCCGTTTGCCCAAACACCTCTCTGCATCGGTGCTGTATTATTGAACGCTTCAAGACCTCTGGTCTTTGGCAGATTTTTTCTGATATCGTAATCAGGGTCAAAATCTCTTTCTATTATTTGATTTGTATCTTCTGAATACGTTTTATAAATTTTTTCATTAGTATTAAATACGACCTGCAGATTATGATTTGTATAAGTATTAACCCAATCAATCTTGAATTTTATCATATCAGACTGATTATCAAGTTCCGCAATTACATTCAAAATATCACCAATATCAATTTGGAATTGAAGTGCTGAGCGAATAGAACCTTCATACAAAACTTTTGAGCCGAGAAGTTTTCCGTATTTGCCCTTATCATTTTCATCCGGTCCTTCATTGTAGCTGTCACCGTTATCAATATAGTCTATGAATTTCATTTCATAGTTTCCTATTTTGATTTTGTTATCCTCTATGGATAAAAATATTTTTGAATTTCCGATACATTTATCGGAGACAAATACATCTGTTGTTTCGCATTCAGGAATTAGTGTCATTTTTTTGTCTTTATCTATATCAACATTGGCTAAATAAGTATAAATTTCGCAGTAATCTTCCGTTACAGGGACTCTTAAAGTGTCCGTCAAAAGTTCTTTTTCAAACCCCATTTGAGTATCAAGCAGTTGAAAGCCGTCAAGTTTTTGTGCGGTCGAAAACTTAACCGTTCCTGCATATTTACCCCCTAAGTTTATAATTTCAGTATCAGAAATTTTGTTTTTAAATTTTATTTCGTCAATGACGGTATTTGCTATCTGCTGGATTTTTTTATATCTGACTATATCTTCTCTATGGACATCATCCAGTGAACAGCCGTAGATTGAATCATGTGCCTGATTCTGAAGCAAAAACTTGTACGCATAATTAATTATTCTGTCATATTTATTTGATTCATGTTTAAAATACTGTCTTAATCTATCTGCTTTATCCAAAAGATGTGATGTTTCTATATTGAGCCTTTTTAAATCAAGTCTTGAAGAATAACTTCCTTGAAGTGTAAAGGTTTTAGAATTGTCTCTCAATTCTCCCTTGTATTCAAATTTTGAGAAGTTATCTTTTACAAGTTCTATATAATCAAATATTGAACCAAGTTGTATCTCATATCCGTCAAGCCTTTGATTAACTTCATCTACAATTGTAATGATATCAGAATGTACCCCCAAGTGGTCGCCGCCTATCGGCATTAATAATACATCACCGGAATTTTGAGCAATCTTATCAAGTTCTTTTTTGATACATTCCGCTTTTTTATCAATATCCATTCTTGATGAAATATAATCGTTGAAATACCCTCTGACAAGATTTATACAATTTATAGAGTAGTTATTTTTGTTATCCTCACTTACTCCGGTATCAAGATTTACCCCTCTCCAGAGAAATTCAGACGGAATATCTCCGCATCCTCTCCAGACAATTGCGGTATTAATACCATATTCTTTCAAAAGCGGGATTGTATTCGGAGTATGACCGAATGTATCGGCAAAATATCCAAGAAAATCTTCACATCCCATTTCTCTTGCGTATTTTAAACCTATTTCGAGGTTTTTCCTGATAAGTTTTACATCAGTTAAAAATTCATCTGTCAAACAATAAAAAGGCCCGATAAAAAGTTTTTTTTCTGAAATAAACTTTTTTACAATCTCAGTTTTTTCCGGCCGCATCTCTAGATAATCTTCTAAAGCTGCTGTATGTCCGTCAAAATAAAATGACGGGAGTTTATCGGATTCCAAAAGTTCAAGTACATTATCAAATACACGTAAAAGACGCATTCTGAATACTTCAAATTCTCTGTACCATTCTCTGTCCCAGTGTGTATGTACAAAACCGATAACTTTTTTCTTCATTAGATTTAAATTCCTATTAATTGTTTTATCT
>CALUXV010000016.1 GCA_944324835.1 Candidatus Gastranaerophilales bacterium | reverse complement strand
ACCTATAAGTAATTTTATAATCTTTACTAACCTAATTAAAACTTTTTAAATAACCTTTTACATGTATATAAAGTATTCCTAAAACCATGAATTGACATGATTTTCAGACATGTTTACAAATCTTAATAAAAGCTTTATCAAAAAATAATCCTTTTTGTTATACAATAGTGTAAATGGATATTAGAGAAAAAATATTAGAACTTAAAAAGGAAAAGAATGCCGTAATTTTAGCCCACTGTTATCAGAATGTGGAAATTGATGAAATTGCGGACTATGTTGGTGATTCTTTATATTTAAGCCAGAAGGCTGTCGAGTCGGATGCCGATATAATTGTTTTTGCAGGTGTTACATTTATGGCGCAGACTGCTAAAATAATATCTCCTGATAAAAAGGTTATTATTCCGAGTCTTGACTGTGGTTGTGATATGGCGGATATGATTACCTTGAATCAGTTAAGAGAATTTAAATCAAAATATCCGGATATTCCGACTGTATGCTATATTAATTCAACGGCAGAGGTTAAATCAGAATGCGATATTTGCTGTACCAGTTCTAATGCAATGAAAATAGTTAAGAGTCTGAATAGTGATAAAGTTTTATTTCTGCCTGACCAATTTTTGGGCAAGTGGGTAGAATCACAATTGGACGGTGTAGAGGTTATTACTTATAACGGCTGCTGCCCTATCCATAATAAAGTAACAGTTGAGGATGTGAAATTAATGAAATCAAAACATCCGGGAGTAAAAGTTCTTACTCATCCGGAATGTAGAGTAGAGGTGACTCAAATTTCTGATTATGTAGGCAGTACAACAGGTATAATAAAGTATGTTGCCGATAACAAAGATTTAAATGAATTTATTATTGTGACTGAAAAAGGTGTTATAGATAGATTAAGACGGGATTATCCGGATAAGAAATTTTATCTGATAAGAGAAGATATGATATGTTCAAGCATGAAAACAAACAGGTTTGAAGATATTTATAACGCTTTATTAAATGAAAAGTATGAAATAACGCTTGATAGTGATATTTCAAAAAAAGCATTAGTTTGTATAGAACGAATGCTTAAAGTATCAAAATAATGACAGGTGTTTGATGGAAAAATCAGATTATATTTATGGTAAGAATTCAGTTTTGGAAGCATTAACTTCCGGGAAACGTGAAATAAATAAAATTCTTATTTCTAAAAATCTTCATTCTGATTCAAAAATAGAACAGATAAAAGAACTTGCACAAAAAAACGGTATAATTTATCAATTTGTCGGGAAGGAAAAATTTGCAGATTATGCAGATTATAACCATCAAGGAGTTATTGCTCAAGTTTCACCTATCAAATATACGGATATTGATGATTTTATCAAAACGCATACGGAAAATTCTTCTGTAGTTATATTGGATGGAGTAGAAGATGTTCATAATATAGGGGCAATAATAAGAACATGTGTTTGTGCGGGAATTGATGGTATAATAATACCATCAAGACGTAATTCACCTATAACATCTGTTGTCGAAAAAACATCAGCAGGGGCAGTGAATCATATACCGATTATAAAAGTCAACAGTCTGTCGGCTACTGTCCAAAAATTAAAAAATAACAACTGGTGGGTTATAGCAACAGATGCAGGTTCGAAGGATACTTGTTATGACATAGATTATTGTGATATGAATTTCGCATTAATCATGGGTGCAGAACACGCAGGAGTGTCAAAGTCACTATTAAAAATGTCTGATTATCAGGTAAAAATACCGATGTTAAAAGACTTTAATTCTTTGAATGTTTCTGCCGCAGCAGCTATTATAGTATTTGAGGCTGTCCGTCAACGTTTAAATAACAGAAGGGAAAAACGCCAATGAACAACACTGATATGGAAAAAATTGATTTAAATTTTGAAGAAATCTCAGAAGAAGGTGTTGATTTTGATAAGCTTGATGCGGATTCTGATTCCGTTGTGATAGAAGAACCAAAAAATTCTGAAAATTTATCAATAGTCAATTCTGATGATTCTGTCAAAATATACCTTCAACAAATTGGTAAAATCCCGCTTTTATCAACGGAAGAAGAGCATGAAATTGCCAGAAAAATAAAAGAAGAACACTGTGATTTATCAAGAAAAATTTTGATAAATGCAAATTTGCGTCTTGTTGTTAGTATTGCAAAAAAATATATCGGTAGAGGTTTATCTTTTCTTGACTTGATTCAGGAAGGGAACATGGGACTTATTCGTGCAACGGAAAAATTTGATTATACAAAAGGGTATAAATTTTCGACTTATGCAACCTGGTGGATACAACAGTCTATTACACGTGCAATTGCTGATAAGGCAAGAATAATAAGACTTCCGATTCATTTGATTGATTCATTAACCAAAATAAAAAAAGAAACTTTGGATTTAACTACAAAACTAGGCAGAGTACCGACAAAACAAGAGGTTGCAGATAGCTTAGGATTAAGTCTTAAAAAAATGAATTCTATTATCAAGTCGGCACAATCTACTATTAGTATTGATACACCGACTAATCAAAAAGATGATGCAAATAAAATCATTGATTATATTGTAGACGAATCAACAATGTCACCTGATAATCGGGTGTCTGATGAAAATTTGCTTGAGGATACAAGACATATTCTTGACCAATTAAGTCCTAAAGAACGTGATATTCTGATTCTAAGATACGGACTTGATAGTGACGGCAATAAAAAGACTCTGGAAGAAATCGGTTCTATCTATAATGTTTCAAGAGAACGTATCAGACAAATTGAAAACAGAGCAATATCAAAACTTAAAAAGCTTTGTAAGAATAAAGATATTTCTTCAAACTTAAAAAACTATATCAAGTCTTAAGATAATCTTCTTATCATTTCTTGAGCTTCTTCATGTTCAGGGAAAATATCTGTCAGCTTATACAGTTTTTCTAATGCTTTGTCGTTATTACCAAGTTTGTCATAGCATTGTGCTGTGTTATAAAGCAGTGAAATATTTTTTTCATTTTTTTGAAGAAGATTTTCAAAAATATTGACTGCATTTTGATATTCTTCCAGTCCAAAATATGTAAGAGCAAGAAGGTTTTGTGATTCAATATCCGGATTTTGTTCAATTGAATGAATAAGAAATCTTTTAGCAGTGTCATATTCTTTTAGAGAAAAATAAATACGTCCTGCCATAAATTGGATATATTCGTGATGTGGTTCTTGTTTTAATGCTGCATCAATTAATTCTTTAGCTTTCTCCAATTCGTTAAGTTCTATTTTATTCATTGCCCAAAGAGTTTTTGCGATAACATCATCTTGTAAAGATAGTGCTTTTTTATAATACTCATCTGCTTCTTTATATTTTGTTACGGAATATAGATAATTTGCATATTCGAATACGATATCAAAATTGTCAGGTGCGAGATTCAACGCTGTTTTAAATTCATCTTCTGCGTAATCAAAGAGTCTTTTGTTTAGGTAAATAACTCCCAAATCTTTGTGTGCAAGAGCATTATCAGGGTTCATTCCAATAACTTTTTTGAATATTCTTTCTGCAGTATCGGTGTCATATAATTGTGAAGAAAGAATTGCATATTGATAAAGAACACTTGATGTAGGTGAATTTTTCAGAATAATTGTATCGTATAATTCTTTAGCGCTTCTTAAATCTTTTGTTTCCATATAAAGACTTGCCAGTTTTTGAGCCATATTAACAGATTTAGGATTTCTGGTCAAAAGTTGCTTTAAGATATTGATAGCAGATTTATAATCCCTAACTTGTTCATAGCAGGTTGCAAGATTATACTGGTATGAATCTTTTTCAGGGTGTGCAACGATAAGAGCTTTATAATGTTCTATTGCTTTTAAATAATTCCCGCCTTTTAATTCTGATAGTGTCAACCCAACAAGAGATTTTTCATCGTTAGTTAAGGCGTAAGCTTTTTCAAAATAAATGCAGGCTTCACTGTGATTGTTTTGGATTTGGTAGAGTGATGCAAGGTTATATAGAGCATCTGCATTTTCAGGCTGCAATTCAATAGCTTTTTTATACATTTCAAAAGCCTTTGCCTGATTATTTATTAAAAGATATGCTGTTCCAAGATTGCCGTATATTTGTGCATGGTCAGGTTTTAATTCAATAGCGTGTTCCAAATATTTAATACTTTCCTGATATTTTTTTTGTGCTACAAGAGCTGTACCAATAAGATAATCATAAGTGTAATCTTCAGAATCTATTTCTTTTGCTTTTTGAGCATAAAGAATAGCGTTATCTTCTTCTTTTAACTGCATAAAAATGACACACAAACTTTTATATGCATCAAGATAGTTTTCTCTTAATTGTATTACTTTTAAATATGCATTTTTAGCTTTTTGTAAATCATTTAGTTTGTCATAACAGCTGCCAAGATAGAACCATGATGTTGCATCATTTATATCTTTAGCAAGTACATCTTCAAAATTTATTTTAGCTTCTTCATAACAGCCAAGATTAACATTGACCAGTCCTAAAAGTTTTATGGATTCCAGGTTTTCACCATTTTCTGCTATTATTTGCAGCAAACGATGTTTTGCTTTTGCAAATTCATTATCTGTAATTAAATTTTGTACTTCATCTAAAACTTCCATATTTAAATTATATTATAAAAAAGATTGTGTGTTATAATCCAAAATGATTAAAACATTTATCAATACTATTAATATTTTCAACATCATTGTCATAATTGATTTTGACAACAGAATCTTCTTTAGGAATAACTTCCCCTATAATTGTATAATCTTTTAATTTCGGAAGTAAATCAACTGGTACAGTTGCGATAATTTGATAATCTTCTCCGCCATAGAAAATTAAATCTTTATAATTATCAAAATATTTTTCTAAATTAGGGTCATATAATATTCTTTCAAAATCAACAGACATCGTACAATTACTTGCAGTTCCTATTTTATAAAGAGCATCAATAAGTCCGTCAGATGTATCCATCATTGCATAATCTTCTTCTATTTGTTCTGCAATTTGTTTTGAAAAATCAAGTTGAGCAACCGGCATTAAATGGGCTTTGATTAAATCTTTATCCGGTTCTAAGTTTTCCATAAGAATTTTTAAGCCTGCAGCACTTGAACCGTGAACACCGCTTGTAATAATCTTGTGTCCGATTTTTGCATTACTTCTGGATGAAATACGCCGGTTTTCAGTTTTACCAATTACACAAATGGAGATATAAAGATTATCGGCGCCCGTAACATCACCGCCTACAATTTGTACTTTAGTATCTTTTAAAGCGAACTTGCATCCTTCATAAAAATCTTCAACATCTTCTTCAACTGTATAATTTGGTAATGATAATGAAACTGTCATGTAATACGGTTCTGCCCCAGATGCTGCAATATCACTTAAATTTGACATTACAGCTTTGTAACCGTTTTGATAAGGTGTCATAATTCGCTTATCAAAATGCACCCCCTGTACAAGGCTGTCTTGAGTTATTACAATACCTAAATCTTTTAAATAGGCACAATCATCACCTATATAATCAGAATTTAAAACAGTTTTTATACGGTTAATTAAATTAATTTCATTCATAAATGAATTTTATCAGAAAAAATATACTTAGTCGATATAGATAATAATAAAAAATAAAATATGTTCTTTAGGGTAATTAATATTTTTATTAACAAGAAATAATATAACTATGGAATTTATTAATTTTTTTAAAACATTAAATAAAAAAATAGATGCATATAATAAAGCAGCATCGCAAACAAACCCGTTTAAAAATCCTAATTTCATAACGCTTGTTTGGGTTGATGAAGAGTGCCCGATTAAAGAAAGATTTGAACGGGAATAATTGTCAAATAATTTTGAAAAATATTAGTTAACACTTCTTTTACCTCCAAATTTTATTAATTTTTATTTTGAATCAATTTTATCAAGAGTTAATATTATAATTTCCCGCCGGTGGCTTTATACAAGCTTAATGCGGAAATCAGATATTCTGTTTTGCTCTGGGTCTGCTCTTTTTCCAGTACAAGAAGATTCTCCTTGAACTTTAAGGTATCTAAGTATGACAAAGCTCCCTTTTCGTATTTGTAATTTATATCATTGTATTTTGATTTCCCAAGTTCTGTGCGTTTTGTATAATTTGAATATTTAGTCTCATCAGCTTTTACATTTACAAGGCTGTCATTGACTTCCTGAACTGACGTCAGAATAGTTTTCTGATAAGAGTTCAACATTGCATCATAGTTGTATTTCTTTGCTCTCAAACGTGCTTTTAACTGTCCGCCCGTAAAAATATTTTGTACTAAACCTGCCGCACCATTTATAACAAAACTCTGCCAGTCAAACATTTTTGACATGGAATAGGCATTAAACCCTACAAAACCGGACAAATTCAATGAAGGCAAGAATGCTTTCTTCGCCAGTTTTACATCTAACGCTGCTGCTTCAAGTTCCGCTTCTGATTTTAAAATATCAGGTCTTGAATTAATTATTTCTGTTGAAATGTTTTTGGGTAAATTCTTAGGAATATTAATTTTATCAAACGAGCCTCTTTTAATTTTAGAAGAATTATCGCTGCTGTTGCCAATTAATACTGCAAGCTGGTTTAATAAAATACTTCTGTTTTGTTTTAATGCTTCAAGTTCAGTCATTGTTTCAACGTAGAGCTGCTCTGCGTCCGTAACATCTGTTGAACTGCTTAAACCGTATTCAAAATTTATATTTGTTAAATCAAAAATCTCTTTTCTTGTCTTAACTAAATCTTCTTGAATTTGAATTTTCTTATCACTGCAAAGAATGTTAAAATACGTTGCTGCACTAAGAGTTGTTAGCGAAATAAATTGTGCATTTTCGTCAAATTTTGCTGCTTCATATTCTTTCTTTATTTTCTTTGTGTAAGTTCTGTTTTTCAGCCAAATGTCAAGTTCATAATTAACATTCAACGGGAAATAAATACTCGTTGAATAATATGACGGGAAAAACATACCCGCATAAGGTATACTTCCTGTATATTTTTGCCGGTTTATATCAGGAGAAAAACCTATTTGCGGAAATTCTTTCCCAAATGCTTCTTTAACACCTTCTTTTGCTATTAAAGTTTTCAGTTCGTTAATTTTTATATCGTAATTTGATTCCGCAGTTTTTAAAATATATTCCGTTAAGTATGGGTCATGAAAACTATCCCACCAACTTTGATTAAGATATTGATTCTTTTCAGTTCCTGCATTTATTATTGATTTATTTTCAATAGATAAAGCAGGAATTTGAATAAATAACAGTGATAATATGAGTAAGACTATTATATTTTTTCTATTTCCCATTTTTAAACCTCATAATCCAATTAAAAATTTTCTTTTTAATCTGTGGATTTTTAAACATTTTTAAATTTTCCTGCTGTTTCATAACTAAAATATAAAGAACAAGGGTTATAAAAAGGTTGAGAATTGTAGAAACAACCATTCCGCCAAATACCGCTGTCCCCATAGAAATACGGCTTAATGACCCTGTACCGGTTGCTAATACAAGCGGGAGAATACCTAAAATACAGGCGAATGAAGTCATAATAATCGGTCTGAAACGTATCAAGCAGGATTCTATTGCCGCTTTTTCAATAGTTAAGCCTTGTTCTCTTAACTGATTGGCAAATTCTACGATTAAAATTGCATTTTTACCCGCTAGACCTATTAACATAACAAGCCCTATTTGACAAAATACATTGTTTTCAAGCCCTCTTAAATACTGAAACAGCATAGCCCCGAATAATGCCAGCGGAACTGCAAGCATAATTACAAGCGGAGAATACAAACTTTCATACTGTGCTGCCAAAATCAAGAATACAAAAACAAAACTCAAAGCAAAAATTATAAAAGTTTTACTTTCGGATTCCTGCTGTTCTAAAACAAGTCCAGACCATTCAAACGTAAAATCTCTCGGCAGTACTTCTTTTGCTATTTTTTCCATCTGTTTAACCGCAGTTCCCATACTTGTTGATCCGGAAGCCGAACCTGTGATTTCACTGGAGCGTCTTAAGTTATAATGCTGAATGGAATCTGCCGTAAAAATTGTTGAATAAGATGTTAAATTAGCTAAAGAAACCATGTTTCCATCAGGTGCTTTCACATATAATCTTCCGATATCAGCAATATTGGCTCTATAATCTTTATCGGCTTGCAAATACACTCTATAGATTCTATTCATAAAAGTAAAATCATTTACATAATAAGAACCGATATAGACCTGCAGAGCATCATAAATATAATTTAACGGGATATTTAGCTGTTTTGCTTTTAATTTATCCACGACTAAATTGATTTGCGGAGTTGTAGCATTGAATGAACTGAATAAACCGGTTAATTCTTTTGATTTTGAACCTTCCGTAATCATTTTTTGTGTAACATCTGATAATGTTACCAGTGTATTGTCGCCATTATCCTGCAGCTCAAACTGAAAACCGCCTATTGAACCTAAGCCCTGTACAGCAGGCGGTTCAAAAGCTACAACAATACCGTCCGGAATTTTTGAAAATTCCGTATTTAATTTGTTCACAAGATATTTTGCTGAATGCTTTGCTCCATGTCTTTCCGCATTCGGTTTCAAAGTTATAAACATAAGAGATGCTGTCGGAGTTTGTCCTGTATAGTTATACCCCGTAAATTCATATATTTCTGTAATATCTTTTTCTTTTCTACAAATCTGATTAACTTTATTTGCTATTTCAGAAGTTTTTTGCAGTGAAATTCCCGGCGGTGCCTGAATCATTACCGTAAAATATCCTTGATCTTCAATCGGGATAAATGATTGAGGAACAAGTTTAAATAATACACCTGTAGCACAAAGCAATATACAAAAAACAGCAATAGCTTTTTTAGAATTTCTTACTACAAATCTCAATAAAACATTGTATTTATTTCTGATTTTGTCAAAAACTTCATTAAACTTTTTAAAAAATTTAACTTCACTGATACCTTCTTTTAAAATAAGAGCCGTCATTGCAGGTGTTAATGTAAGAGAAACAAAAGCGGAGATTGCGATAGAACAGGCTATTGTCAATGCAAACTGTCTGTATAAAATACCTGTGGTTCCCGGGAAAAATGAAATCGGTACAAAAACCGTTATTAAAACAAGCGAAGTTGCAATAACTGCTCCAAATATTTCTTTCATTCCGTTTATCGCAGCATCTAACGGTTTCATTTTATGCTCACGCATAAAACGTTCAATGTTTTCAACAACAATGATTGCATCGTCTACAACAAGTCCGGTTGCAAGAACTATTCCAAACAGAGTAAGACTGTTAATTGAAAATCCTAAAATTTTCATCATAACAAAAGTCCCTACTAACGAAATCGGAATTGTTACAGCAGGAATAATTGTTGTTCTTAATTTTTGCAGGAATACATAAATTACAAGTATTACAAGAACAATTGAACCGATAAGAGTGTATAAAACCTCGTTTATTGATTCTTCTACAATATTACTTGTATCTATAATTGTACTGACTTCAAGTCCGGCAGGGAAGTTTTTCTTAAGCTTTGCCATTTGTGCTTTAACATCTTTTGCGACAGCCATAACATTAGCTGTAGGCAATTGATAAACTTCTACGCCGACTGAATCTGTTCCGTTTAATTTGGAAATCAAATTATAATTTTCAGCACCCAGTTCTATTCTTGCAACATCTTTTAATCTTACGATATTATTACTGTCTGATTTTAAGACAATTTCTTCAAACTCTTTAGGGGATTGTAACCGTCCTTGTGTCAGGATACTTAATTGAACTTCCTGATTTTTTGATGCAGGAGCTGCTCCGATTTGTCCTGCGGCAACCATCATATTTTGTTCCGATAAAATCTGAGAAACTTCTGATGCATTCATTCCTAAATTCGCTAATTTATACGGGTCAAGCCAGATTCTCATTGCATATTTTCTTTCTCCTGCAATGTTTAATCTTGCAACACCATTTACACGTTGAAGATAGTCTTTAACATATCTGTCTATATAATTACTTATAAATTCTGTATTATAAATTCCGTCTTTTGAACTGAAAGCATATAAAACAACAACTGCTGTTGAACTTTTCATCACGTTAATACCGGTCATTTTAACTTCTTGCGGCAATCTAGGTTCGACTTCTTTTACTCTGGATTGAACATCAAGAAGTGCATCATCAAGCGAGCGGTCTAAATTAAATGTAACTGTAATAAAACAGGAGCCGTCATTACCGCTTGAAGATGTAATATATTTCATACCCTCAGCACCGTTGATTGCTTGTTCCAAAGGTGTAGTAACCGTTGATTCAACAGTTTGGGCATTTGCACCTGTGTAATTTGCCGTGATATAAATTTGCGGCGGTGCAAGCTGCGGATATTGTTCTATAGGGAGCAGAGGAATACAGATCAAACCGCAGAATAAGATTATAATTGAACAAACAGAAGATAAAATAGGTCTTTTTATAAAAGTTTCTAAAAACATTATCCCTCTCCCTGCTCGTTTTCAATTAGTGCACCGTCGTACATTTTTTGAATTCCTTTTATTACAACATTATCACCGTTTTTAAGTCCGTCTTTAACAATATATTTGCCGTTTTGGATATCACCTGTTATAATCGGAGTTTGTTTTGCTGTCAGCTGTTCGTTCTCTTCTACGGCTAAATACACAAAGTCCTGTCCTGCAATTTTTGCAACGGATGTTACAGGGATTAATATTGCTTTTGTTTTGTCAAAAATAATTTTTGCCTTAATTGACTGATCCGCTTTTAAAATTTCTTTCGGATTTTTTAATATTGACTTTGTTAAAATTGTTTGAGTTGAAGGGTCAATTCTTGGCGAAATAAAACTTATAGAAGATTTACCAACAACTTTTCCTACATTATCAAAGACTTGAACCTCCAACCCTTTTTTAAGGTCAAAAGTTCTATCCGCTGCGACACCGATATTAAGCTCAAGCGGGTTATTTTGTGTAACAGATAATAACATTGTTTCACCTGTTACATACTCTCCGATTTTAACCGGAATATCGCCAACAACACCTGAAAATGGAGCTTTTATATAATGATAACCAAGCTGTACACCCTGTTCTTTTATGTTGGCAATATTTTCATCCAATGCGGATTTTGCTCTTTTATATTCATTCTCATAATTTTCATAATCCTGCTTGCTTACAGTTTTCTTTTCGTATAAATCTTTATAGCGTTGATATTGGATTTTTGCTGTTTCATAAGCTGATTGCAGTGATGCTTGTTTAACTTTATAAGAATTTAGAACAGCTTCCTGTTTGTTCGGGTCGATTACAATCAGTAAATCCCCTTTGTTAACTTTATTACCTGCTTTAACTTTGATTTCGGAAATCTGACCGGAAACCTGCGGATGAAGAAGAACAGAATTTCTTGAAATCAAATAACCTTGATATATTTCATAAAGTTCAATTTCTTCTTCTTTAACTATTTCAGTTTTAACAATAGTTTTTTCTACCGGCATGGTTTTGTGAAAAATCTTATATACTGCAGCACAGAGAATTATAAGCAAAACCAGTGTTATTACGATGTATTTATTAAATTTCATTAAAATCTTCTCCCAGGTTTAAAAATCCTAATTCATATTATTGTGATATCAGAATAGTTCGAATTAGGATTATTGTCAATGGGTATTATTGACTTTTTTGAAAATTTAAAATATATTCGTAGTACGAAAATGGGATTTTTATGGAAAATCAAAGGGATAAAGTTAAGCGATTATTAAAAATTTTATATAATGTTGATGCGCAGTATGTAAAAGCTGTAAGAAAAATGGGCTATAAATCTAATTTGTTTTGGCTTTTGTATTATCTTGATAATAATGAACCAATGTCCCAAAAACAGATTTGTGAAGATTGGGATATCCCAAAAACGACAATAAATACACTAATAAAAGAGTGTGAACAGATGGGGTATATAACTTTTGAACCGATAAAAGGACAGCGTAGAGAAAAAGTAATTATACTTACTGACAAAGGCAAAGAATATGCCAAACAAATGCTTAACAGGGTTTATAAAGTTGAAGAAGAAGCTTTTCATAATGTTAAAGATGGAGATAAGCTTATAGAACTTTCTCAAAATTTCTTAGATAATTTAAAATCATCTTTTGAAAAAGAACTAGGCAGTTCTTAATAAAAATATTTGTACGATTTGCTAGAAAAATAGCATATTATACCTAATTAGACCTAAAATGACCTAATAATATATTATTTATACCCGATTGTTAATTGTTACCACATTGCATAAATAGTAATAAAATTATCATTTTATTACATTTTGCAGAATGAAATCCAAGAGAAGACTAGTCGAGTCGACTCCGACACAAAAAACAGACCTATAAGGTCTGTTTTAATGGAGCGGGCGACGAGACTCGAACTCGCGATCTATTCCTTGGGAAGGAAGTATTCTACCACTGAACTACGCCCGCCTATTCAATTGTCAGTTTTCGCTGAAACGGCTCCGACTCGAAAACCTGCTCGTACTGCTCTCGCAGCACTCTTAAGATTTAAAAACTCCGGCTCCAAATATAAAAATAAGACCCGAAGTCCTCGGGTCTTATTCTATAACAATTTATCTTATTTTGCAATTGATGCATCATCCATCAATAAAATCATTACCTGTTCGCCTTCTTTAGCTTTGTAGTTAACACCAGGTGTTAAAAGACCAACAACAAGACCTACTCCGCAGCCAACAGGTATACCGATTGCTAACCCTGTTCCAATTGCAGCATGTGTCGGAATAAAAGCAAACCCGACACCTGCACCGGCACCAACGATGCCTAGTGTAATGGTTGATAATGCAACCTTACCTGCTGTACTCCAAGGTCCTTCTTTTAAAGCAGAATCTTTTGTGAACGGTCTTGCTTTTATATCGTATGCCTTGCCGTCAGGAGTCACAATTTGTTTATAAGTCAAATTAACTCTTGCATTCTTGTTGAATTTTTTTGGCGGTACAATTCTTGTTATCTCTGCTACGATTTTGGTTTGTGCCGGTAAAAGCAATGTTCCTTCATCTGTATACAAAGCCTCAGGTAATACAAAGTTTACAATATCTCCGGCTTTATGTTCCTTTGATTTAAATGTTGAATCAAAAGAAACCGCCAGTACGTTACCTTGAGTAATGATTTTTTTCATCTTAGTAACTTTGACAATGTTACTAGGGGCTTTTTTGCTAATACTTAAATGTTCTACTGTTTCTTCTTGTTCTGTTATTGCTAATGCAGGGGCAATATTAAATGCTGCCATTGAGAGAACAAGGAAAGCTGATAAAATCTTTTTCATAATTCTATTCCTCATCTAATTATTAATTAACATTATAATTCAAATTTAAATCTGCATTCAAAGTATAGCTTATTTATAGACTTTTTGCAACTGCCTGTAATAAAACTTAATTGTTTTATTGGCATAAAAAAAGAGCCCGAAGGCTCTTTTTATAAATAAATTATTGTTGAACATTTAATCGTTCAGGATTTATTATTGATAAATCTTCATTCAAAATGACTTTTATTTTTTCTCCGCATTTTGCTTTATAATCCAGTCCTTTAGTGAAAGCACCAACTAAAGATAAGTATTTAAGCCCTGTAAGCCAGTAGCTTTCTTGAAGGGAATTATTTCTTGTATATGTTTTTGCATCCAGATTATAAGCGGTGCCGTCTGGAAGAACAATTTGTTTATAATTCAAATAAACTTTTGCAGCTTGATTATACTTTTGCGGACATTGAATAGTTGCAACTTCTGCAACCAGCTTTGTTCCTGCAGGGAAAATAGTTGTTCCTTCATCTGTGCACACCGGCTGATTAAATACAAAATTTACTGCGTCACCTTCTGATGCTGTTTGAGAAAGAAATGCAGATTCAAATGTTACAGGAAAAACATTATTTTGAGCAATAATTCTTCTTATGTTTGTAAGGTGAACCTTATTTGCAGGAGCACGTCTAACCATATTTATATGTTCTGTTGATAAAAGTGATTCCTGAGGCCCTTTGTATTCAGGTTTTACAACTGCCAATTTGTTTTTTAACTCTGTTAATAATACAGCTGCTTCTGCTCTTGTTATATTTCTATTTGGTTCAAGTTTGTTTTTATCAGGATGATTTACAAAAATACCGTAATTAATAGATTTTGCATAAGGAATTTTAGCCCAGGAAGGGATATCATCTTTATCTGTATATTTATTTAATATAGAACAATCAATAAACTTATCTTTTGTTATATGGCTGATTACGGATGTTGTTTCAGATTTTAGCATTGTTTTGTTTGGCTGAAATGTTTTATCCGGATATCCGTATACAAGACCTAATTGTTGAGAGCGTAGAATATCATTATAAAATTCATCTGTAGATTTAATATCTGTAAAAGAATTTTCTACTTTTACATCAAGATTGTCGTTTGATAAAACTTTTAGCAAAGCCTGCACAAATTCAACTCTTGTCATGTCTTTATCAGGATTGAAGTTACCTTCTTCGTTAACTTTCATAATCCCTTCAGATACAGCAGATTCAACCTGCTGTTTTGCCCAAAAATCATTTGGGATATCTTTTATTCCGCTTGTAATTGTTTCTGCTAATGCAGGAACAAAGTTTAAACCTAACATACATGCGGTTAAAAAACCCGCTAATTGTTTTTTCATAATTCCACACCTCTTCAATAAGTGAATAACAATATTAATTTGTAAACAAAGTATATCTTACATGTTAATTTTTTTCAAGAAATTTTACAATTGTAAAATAAACACTTGATTTTTATTTTTTATCTGCTAATATAATAGACACAAACCGCAGACAGTTAGTTATGTGATGGAGTTGCAAGGTGAAAATCCTTGACGTAAAAGAAAGAAAGTTTCTAACTCATCGAAATTATAAAAGGATAAGCCGGCTAACCTAGGTTACACAGTCGAAATATTAAAATAGTAATTAAACAAAGAAATGTGTAAGATTTTGCGGTTAAGTAAATAGACGCAAAATCTTTTTACTATGTAATGAAAAAGGTCGAAACGGAGAAATCCGGAAAATAAAACAAAGGAGCAAAAAATGTCAACAAAAGCCTTTAAAGAAGAAAAAATTTCTCAAATGAAAGAGAAAATGGAAAAGGCAAAAGTTGCTATTGTTACTGATTACAAAGGTTTGTCAGTAGAAGAAATTACCAAATTAAGACGTTCTATCCAAAAAGAAGACGGCGATTATATGGTAACTAAAAATACTTTAGCAAAGATTGCCATTAAAGGAACAGAATATGAAGTATTGGCTGACGCTTTGACAGGTCCTGTTGCGATTGCATTTGGTTTTGATGATCAAGTTGCACCTGCAAAAGCTTTGGCTAAGTTTATTAAAGAAACTAAAAAAGGTGAAATTTTAGCTGCTGCTATGGATGGTAAATTATTATCAGCATCTGAAGCAAAAGCATTAGCTAACTTACCATCTAAACACGAAATTTACGCAAAAATGCTTGGATGTATCAATTCACCTGCATCTGGTATCGCAAATTCTATCAATGCGGTTATGTCTTCATTAACAAGAGCTATGGCTGCTGTTAGAGACCAAAAATCTGCATAAGAGGCGATAAATACGTATATTACACAACTAAATTAATAAAAAGGAGAAAACCATGAGTGTAGAATCAATTTTAGAATCAATCGAAAAATTAACTTTATTAGAAGCATCTGAATTAGTAAAAGCAATGGAAGAAAAATTCGGCGTTTCTGCTGCTGCTCCTGTAGCTGTTGCTGCAGCTGCTGCTCCTGCTGCTGGCGGTGCTGCTGAAGAAGCTGGTGATGCTGAAGTAACTTTAGTATTAGCTTCTGCTGGTGCTAACAAAATTGCTGTATTAAAAGAAGTTAGAGCTATTACTGGTCTTGGCTTAAAAGAAGCTAAAGATTTAGTTGACGGTGCTCCAAAACCTATCAAAGAAAACGTTAAGAAAGAAGAAGCTGAAGAATTAAAGAAAAAATTAGAAGAAGCTGGTGCTACTGTTGAATTAAAGTAGTTCTTTCTTGATAATTCTTAAAATCTTAATGGAACAGGGCTTTTATAAAGCCCTGTTTTTTATGTTAATATTTTATGATAGATAAACTCTTGTTATTGTATGCGGAAATAAGGCTGCAAAGAAAGGTATTTTCTGTATGATTAATCTACATAATGCAGAAATATTAATTGTATATATAAATATCTGTTCAAGATAAATATATCTTAAATAAAAAAAACTAGAGCAAAATGCTCTAGTAAGTAAGTTTTGTATACAATTATTATCTATTATGTTCCTTATCTAACTTTTACTTTTGGTACAACAGACATACCCGGAACAATTGTATATTCGTTAGGATCAATTTTTTCATCGAATACAATCTTTACAGGTATTCTTTGTACAATTTTTACGAAAGAACCAACAGCATTTTCAGGCGGGAACAGGCTGGCTTTTGCTCCAGAACTGCGTTGAATACTGTCAATTTTTCCTTTGAACTTGTGATGCGGGTAAGTATCTATTTTGAGTTCTACCGGCATGCCAGGTTTCATTCCTTTTAATTGTGTTTCTTTATAGTTTGCTACAACCCAAACTTCGTGCGGAACGAGTGTGAATAATGGAGAACCTGCTGAAACCATCATACCTTTTTCAACACGACGGGAAGAAACAGTTCCGTCTTGCGGTGCATAGATTGTTGTGTATGAAAGGTTTAGTGCTGCGGCATCTCTTTGTGCTTTTAACATTTTGATATTAGCATCCGCAACTTTTTTATTTGTTTTTGAAAATGTAATTATATCTTCTTGTGCTCTGATTTTTCTTGCATTTAAAGAATCGTATTTAGTGATTGCGTTATCCAAAGTTTGTTTAGATACTGCTCCAACTTTATAAAGATTTGTATATCTGTCAACATCTCTCTTTGCTAAATCAAGTTCTGAATTTGCAGCATCAAGATTAGCTTTTGCATTTGTTTGTGCAAGAAGTTCTTTTTGATATGCTGCTTCTGCTTGGTCAAGAGCTACTTGATAATCTCTCGGATCAATTTTTGCAACGATATCTCCCTTTTTAACTTTTTGGTTATCGGTTACGTATACCGCAATAATTTCTCCCGAAACACGAGGAGCAACACTAACTGTTGTTGTTTCTACATAAGCGTCATCAGTTGATTGATAATGAAGTTCATGGAATAACCACAGTAATAACAATGCAGCAACAACTGTAATAATTGCTATAATTATTTTGTTTTTAGGAGTCTTTTTTTCTTTGTCTGTAATATTTTTTTCTTTTTCTTCCATTTTTAACCTCTATATTTGTAATTCAACTATATCCTTAAATGAATCTCGCATACGTTTTAATACATCTTTAACTATCATAATTTCTTCATCAGTAAATTTTTCTGATATTTTATCAAATAACGGAAAAATTTTATCCATTACGTCATGAAGAACCTGATTTCCGCTCTCAGTTATCATAATTTTTTTCACCAACCGGTTATTTTTTACGTCAACAACACGCTTGATTAATTCTTTTTTCTCCAACGATTCCAGCAATCTGCCGGTATTAGCCCTGTCCTTTACCAACAATTTTGCCAAATCTCTCTGACATATATCAGGATTGGAATAAGTTACATCCAAAACCAGTAACTCTTCAGGGTTAACCGGTGCATTCAATTTAGCAAATAATTGTAACCCCAGCATTTTTGAATACT
Organism: Candidatus Gastranaerophilales bacterium; assembly: GCA_944324835.1. Taxonomy (GTDB): domain Bacteria; phylum Cyanobacteriota; class Vampirovibrionia; order Gastranaerophilales; family Gastranaerophilaceae; genus UMGS1585. The sequence goes on along the minus strand of CALUXV010000016.1, from coordinate 18,202 downwards.
TCTCTGTCAGCTTTACATCATAATAAAGCGATTCTGTATATAACCTGTTTGTAATTTTTGATTTGAATTGTTCTGCCATAATGTTATATCATATAATTAATGTTGCTTAAAAAACATGTTGCATTTGCAACATACTTATGGTATCATCAACTTAAATAAAAAGCAAGTAGTAGGAGAAAAAATGAAAAAAAAGATATTAGCAGGATTATTATTAACAAGTTTTATTACAATGAACACAGCTCCTGCATTAGCATTTATACATCTTGGTGTGCAAAAAGATTCAACTGATAATAATGTAAAAGCCGAAAAAACAAAAGTAGAAAAACCTAAAAAAGAAAAATATAAAAAAACAAAGTGGACAAAATTAAGAATAGAAAACAAGTATGATTTTGTAAATCTTCCGTGGTGGGAAGCGTTTAATGATGATTATTTAAATGATTATATCCAAAGGGCTGTTGAACACAATTACAGTGCTAAAATAGCATCTTTAACTGTTGATGAATATTTTCAAAGTGTAAAAGCACAAAGAGCAAATGAATTACCAACAGTTGGTGCTGGATTCTTGCCGGGTTATGGTGGAACTGAACATAATAGTGATGGTTCAATGATTTTCCCTATAATGGTAAATTATGAGGCTGATATTTTCTTAAAAAATCATGACAAAACAAAATCGGTCAAAAAAACTTATGAAGCATCAATTCAAGATGAAAGAGCAACGTATATATCGATTGTATCAGCAGTCGGGACAACATATTTTAATATTATTCAATTAGACCAGTTAATAGAAACACAAAAACACATTGTAAGATTAAGAGATGAAATTTATCATCAAATGTTAATAAGTAACCGTGAAGGAGTTACATCAACATCTGATGTTGTAAAGGCTAATAAAGCGCTTGTTGCGGGAGAAGCTGATTTAATTGATTTAGAAAAAGCAAGAGTTCAAGCATTGAACCAGCTTGCAGTACTTATCGGTGAAAGTCCTGCAAATATTAATTCTTTAAAACGCGCAGATTATAAATCAATCGTTTATAAGTATAACATGCCGGAAAGTATTTCATCAGAAATTATTACACAACGTCCTGATTATTTGAAAGCGGAAATAATGTTACAAAAAGCAGGCATTGATGTTAGAGTTGCAAAGAAAGAATTTCTGCCGACAATTAATATCGGCGGCATGGCTTTATTTAACGTACTCAATTCAAGCGGCAATTTATTCCCGAATTTCCTTTGGGGAATTGGCGGCGGTGTTGTTGAAACCTTCTTCACCGGCGGTGCCAAAATGGCTAATTTGAAGATGAACAAAGTTAAGTATGAAAGAATGCTTGATACGTATAGAAATACTAACCTTACATCTATTCAGGAAGTAAATGATGCAATGTACGCATACAAATACAGTAATGATAAATATAATCAAAATGTTCAAAATTTAAAACTTGAAACAAAAGATTATAATTTATCTAAACATATGTATGACCAGGGGATTATATCAAAACTTGATTTGAACCAAAAACAAGAAAATCTTTTAACAATAGATAACCTTGTTGTACAAAACAAAATCGCCTGTATTATTGATTCAATTGGCTTATATAAAGCAACAGGTGCAGGTGTAAATAAAACAAAGAAACTTGATTAGATAAAAATACCAGAAGATCCACAGGTGAGTAGCTTTACTTACCTGTTTTTTTATCTAATTATTTTTTTCTCTGTTTTGCGTTGTTTTTTTCTCATGATATAATTTTTTTATGAAAAATATATTAATCATCGGACATTCTGCCAAAGAATATGCATTAGCAAAAATTTTATCAAAAGATTTTAATGTTTTTGTTGCTCCTGGTAATGATGCAGTATCGGAATTTGCAACAATTGTTGATATAAGGGAATCAAATCCGGTAGAACTTGTAGAGTATGCTTTAGAAAATGATATTTCATTTACTGTTTGTTGTTCAGAAACCGCAATAGAGTCTGATATTGCAAAATTATTTGAAATTAATAATTTACGAATATTTGCACCTACAGCTGCAGCTGCTAATTTTGCAATACATAAATCTATAGGCAAAAAATTGATGTACAAATTAAAAATTCCAACACCACGGTTTGGAATTTTTGAAAAGAAACAATTAGCATTTGATTATTTAAAAAATATACAAATGCCTGTTGTTATAAAAACGGATAAACATAAGTTATTAAATTCTGTAATGGTTTGTCCATCTGAAAAAATTGCTAAATCTTTTATAGAAGATTGTTTTTTCAACAGTGAAGAAAAAGTCATTATTGAAGAATATATTCCGGGAACAAATTTTTCATTATACGTAATAACTGATGGATATAAAGTTTTGCCAATAGGTTCTGTTACAGATTATAAATTTTCCCTTGATGGGAATGGTGGTGTTATAACATCCGGTATGGGGGCTTATTCACCTTGTTTAAAACTGACAGATGATCATATTGCATATATAATTTCTGAAATAGCATATCCATTAATCGACACTCTAGAAAGTCAGGGAAATCCTTATTTAGGTGTAATTGGATTTGATGGAATTATTACTCCGGAAGGAAAAATTTCAATAATTGAATGTAATACATTTATGAGAGATCATGATGCTCAATGTATTTTATCACTTTTAAATCATGATATATACAAATTAATGGAAGCTTGTGTTATTGGTTCATTCTCAGACGATTATGAATATATTGATTTGAAAGATGAGTTTGCTGTATCAGGAGTGCTTTCATCAGGTAAATATAAAAATTCAATAATTGAAGGATTAGACGAACTTCAAGATGATACAATAATTGCTCATCTTAATACAAAACGAAATGAGTATCTTGAATATGAAACTCAAGGAAATAGTACTCTTGTTGTAACAAAAATAGCAAAAACATTATCAAGAGCTAAACAAAGATTGTATGAAGAACTTGAATTTATAAATTTTGAAGGTAAATATTACAGAAAAGATATTTGTACCATTATTGAGGCTCACTAAGTAAAGGAATTGAGACAATAAATGTAGAGCCATTATTTACTTCGCTTAAAAGAGAAATTTTTCCGCCATGTAGTTCTACGAGCTCTTTTGTAATTGTTAGACCTAATCCGGTTGAACTTTCTTTTTTGGTATAGGCACAGTCTAACTGTACAAATTTTGCAAAAATTTTGCCATGATATTTTTTATCAATTCCAATGCCGTTATCATGAACTTTTATTTCAAAAGTTTTACCTCTTTTAATTCCTTCAATATCTACTTGTCCGTTTTCAGGACTAAATTTGATTGCGTTATTTACAAGATTATATAAAATTTGTTGGATTTTTTGATAATCTGCGTAGACTTCAAAATCTGTTTCAAGAATTTTATTTAAAGTAATAGATTTTTTAATTGCAAGCGGTTCCAATATATTTACAACTTCATCTAAAGCTCTTGAAATATAAAAAGTTGAACGTACAAGCTTAACAGCTTTTGCTTCAATTTTTGAAATGTCAAGAATTTCATTAATCATGCTCAAAAGGTGTATTCCTGAAACTCTAATATCAGATATATATTCTGCTTGTTTTGGATTTAAAACGCCGTAAAGATTTGTTGCAAGAATTTCTGAAAATCCTAAAATCGCATTTAATGGGGTTCTTAATTCATGTGAAACATTTGCAAGAAATTCATTTTTAGCTTTATCTGCTTCTAATATTTTTTCATTCTGTTCTTTAATAACTTTTAATGCTTCATTTTTTTCAACAATGCCATCTTTTAATGCTTTTAACTGAATCTTAAATACATTCGACAATTCTAAATCTTTTATAAGATAAGATAAAATTGCAGTGCAAGATTTTAAAACATTTAAGTCCATTTCATTATAAAATTTAGATTGTTTTTTTGCCAATATTAAAAAACCAAAAATTGTTGATCCAATACCAAGTTTTTGCAGCATGAATGATTTACATCCTAAAATCTTTAAAGCTTTGATAATGTCAGAATTTTCATCTAATAAATATCCGCCATCATGATACATTTTTTCCATAATTCTTGGTGAAAGTTCAAAAATAGAATCAAGGATATATTCATTATCATTATTTGCAGAAAATTTAAGCTGTGCACCTGCCGGATTAAGGTAGTATATATATCCTTGTTCAAAATCAAAAATTTGCCCAAGTTTATGGAATATACTTTTTGCAGTAGCATCTGTATTTAAATTTGTTTCAAAAAAAGATGGTATTACTCTCAGTACTTCTTCACTATTTAATTTCATCATGATACACCAATTGTATCAAAGCTATTATTTGATTTCAAATTGTTAACAAAAATTATAGTTCGGATAGCGGAGATATTTTTAATTTCTTTTTAAACGCAAAATATTTGAATAAAACATATGTAACAATTGCAGAAACAATTGCAGCAAATGCTTGCGAAATATCTGTTTCAATTACCGGAGGGAATAAATCTATTTTTGCAAATAATGCTGCAAAAATTTCCAGTATAACAGCGTTAATCAAATATCCGATAAACCAGGTTGATAAACATTTAAAATATTGTTTCAGTACATGCGAATGTCCTCTTGCACGAAAAACTAAAAGTCTTTGTGTTGTAAATGATAAAAATGATGATACAAACCATGCAAGTGCAAGTGAAAATTGCCGTATAAATTGGAAAAATGTTATGTATTTTAATATCATAATATGTGCTTTTAAATATTCATACAATTTTGTTGTATCATCAACGAAAAATTGTGCAAAAAAATGAATTAAAAATACAAACATTAAAAATGATACAAGGGAATTAAAGCCTCCGATTATGATAAATCGTAGCTTTTCATTTATATGAAACCAAATATCATGTATCTTTTTTAAAAAGACTTTTAACTTTTTCATTAGTAAAAATTATACTATAAATATTTGATACAAACAATTTACAATCTTTATAAAGTAATGATATAATATATTTCATCAATTATATAAGGAGTTTTGTATGAAAGGATTAATATTAGCAGCAGGTGCAGGTACAAGATTATATCCGGCATCTCAACCAATATCAAAAATTTTGTTACCGATTTACGATAAGCCAATGATATATTATCCATTATCAACGCTAATGCTTGCTGGTATAAAGGATATTTTAATTATTACAAATGAAACTGATTATGATAATTTTGTAAAACTTTTAGGTGATGGTTCACAATTTGGAATAAATCTTTCATACAAAATTCAGTATGTGCAAAGGGGTATTGCTGATGCGTTTATAATTGGGGAAGATTTTATTCAAGGTGATAATGTAGCACTTATTTTAGGTGATAATATTTTCCACGGGCACGGGTTCTCCACTATGATGAAAGAAGCGATTACCACAAACCATGGAGCAACTGTTTTTGGCTATCTTGTAAAAGATCCTGAACGATTCGGTGTAGTTGAATTTGATAAAAATAAAAAAGCAATTTCACTGGAAGAAAAACCACAACATCCAAAATCTGCATATGCAGTAACAGGCCTATATTTTTATGATTCAAATGTTTGTGATTTTGCGAAACAATTGGTGCCTTCAGCAAGAGGAGAATTAGAGATAACTGACCTTAATAAAATGTACTTAGACCGTGGTATGTTAAATGTAGAAATTTTGGGCAGAGGCTTTGCCTGGTTAGATACAGGAACACATGATTCAATGCTTCAAGCAAGTAATTTTGTTAATTCTATGGAACTTAATACAGGTGCTAAGATATCTTGTTTAGAAGAAATTGCCTACAATCAAGGGTTTATTTCTGCATCAGAACTTCTTAATCAAATAGAAAAATACGGTAATAATCCTTATTATAGTTATATAAGAAATATTATTATGCACGATTTAGTGAGTGTAAAAAATTAAAAAAAAGACCCTGAAAAGGGTCTGAAAATTAAGTTAGTGGGAATTAAGTTGAGTTAAGTTAAGTTATAGTTTTTCTGTAACCCAAACATCACTCATCTACAGTTTGAATTTTGTACGGTTGTTAAGTGCCATAATTCTCATCTCTTCAAACAATACACTACTTTCATCTTCCGGATTTTCATCGAGTTTTTTAAACTCATCTGATAATTCGTTTGCTCTGGCATTGATGTCATAGATGTTTAATACAGCCATACTCTCACCTGCGATTCTTTTTGTTTGTTGCTCTCTCTTAATATCTTTTGTGTTTATTTAATGCTTACTTATATATAAAGTATATAATTATGCTCGAATTTCAGTGTTTGAATTTTTTGTAATATTTTTTAACAAAAAATTAAAATGGCCAGACAACAATTGTACTTATATGTTAGTTTGTTTCTTATCCCACTAGTTGTACTATGTTAAAATAATAAAATTATGCTATTCTTTAATTATGAAAAGAGTAATTTATCTTATTATTTTAATAGGGATTATAGTTGTTTCCTTGCCGGCATGTATTAAAAAAGACAATCCAGATATTCAGCCGGAAATTCCGATAACCCAGGGAGTAAATATTGATAAATACTCTATTAATCAGTTATTTCCAAATCCTAAAACTGTCACGATAAAAGGAGTTGATTATTTGCAATCACAACTTCCTGCAGGGAATTTGGGTGGACGTATAATAGCATCCACAATTGGAGAAGGCCCAAAAACATTCAACCCTTTTACAGCAAAAGATGCAACATCTTCACAGATGGCCAATATGATGTATGACGGGCTTGTATCAGCCAATCCTGTTACAGGAGAAGTTACTCCAAAGCTGGCAAAATCAGTAGAAATCAAAGAAAATGATTATATTATTCATCTTCGTCATGGTATAAAATGGTCTGACGGAAAACCGATTACGGCGGATGATGTTATATTTACCTGGCGGGATATTGTATTCAAGGGGCTTGGTAATACATCTGTAAGAGATAGTATTATAATTGACGGAAAACTTCCAGAAATTAAAAAAATTGATGATTATACGGTTGTATTTACCGTGCCAAAGCCTTTTGCTCCGTTTTTAAGAATTTTATCAAATCCGGTTGCACCAAAACACTATTTCACATCAATTCCTAACTGGGAGAAATCTTTTGACAGAATTCTTACAACAACAATAAATCCGAAAGAAATTGTATATTCAGGAGCATTTCATCTTAAAAAATACGTTCCGGCTCAAAGAGTAGTTTTTGACAGAAACCCTGATTATTATGAAATAAATTTGAAAAACCAAAAACTCCCGTATCTAAATCAAGTCGTATATTTGATTGTTGGGGATTTGAATAATGAATTATTAAAATTTGAAGGTAAAGAAATAGATACAATAAATTTACAAGGTGCAGCAGTTGCAAGGTATAAAGCGCGTGAAGGGAAATCCGATTATGCAATATATAATCTTGGACCGGATACAGGGACAATGTTTCTTGCAATAAATTTAAATAATCGCAAAAATGAAAAAGGAAAACCGCATGTCAGCTATTTAAAACAAAAATGGTTTTCAGATATAAATTTCAGAACAGCTATAGATTATGCAGTTGACCGAGACAGTATGGTTACAAATATAGCACAAGGTCTTGCTGCACCATTATTTACATCGGAAAGCCTGAACGGGATATATTTGAATAAAAACATAAAAGGGCATAAAAGAGATTTAAAATATGCTGAATCTCTCCTTGAAAAAAGCGGGTTCCATAAAGGTAAAAATGGCTTACTCTACGATAAATCAGGCAACAAAGTCGAATTCGATTTATATACTAATGCCGGAAATACAGAAAGAGAATCAATAGGGGTAATGATTAAACAGGATTTGGCGGATTTAGGAATGACCGTCAATTTTAAACCTGTTGAATTTAATACTCTTGTAAATAAATTAACTAATACTTATGACTGGGATATGTGTATAATGGGGCTTACGGGTTCGCCTTTGGAACCTCATAACGGTAAAAATGTTTGGGCATCAAACGGTCCTCTGCATTTATTTAATCAAAGACCGCCTCAGTATAATAAAGATGACAGATTATCCTGGGAAAAAGAACTTGATAATATTTTTGAAGAAGGAGCATTAAAACTTAATTTTAATGAACGAAAAAAATATTATGACAGGTATCAGCAGATTATTTACGATGAACGTCCTATAATATATCTGTATTCTCCAACAAGAGTTGTTGCAATAAGAAGAAAATTTAAAAACATATATCCTACAACATTATCTGGAATACTATATAATATAGAAGAAATTTATATTGAGGACAATAAATGAACATATTAAAATATATCCTAAAAAGAATAATTCAAATAATTCCGTTATTGTTCATTGTATCAATAATAAGTTTTTTCATAATAAGATTAAGTCCGATAGACCCGCTTGCGGAATTAAGGTTAAATCCTTCTATCTCGCAGGAAACATTACAGAAAGAAACTCAACGGCTGGGATTGGATAAACCGATAACTGTTCAGTATGCAAAATGGGCAGTTTCTTTCGTAAAAGGCGATTTAGGAGTAACGTCCTCAGGAGAGAGAGTATCAGATAAATTAAAAGAAAGAATACCAAATACTCTTCTTTTAACTTCAATCGTAATTTTTATGACATGGGCTGTCGGAGTACCTCTGGGAATTCTTGGAGCAATTTATCATAAGAGTCAATTTGACAGGCTTTTGACAGTTTTATCCAGTATTGGTATGGCAATACCATCATTCTTCTTTGCGATATTACTGTTAATTTTTGCGGTCAAAACATCAATATTTCCGGTTGGTGGATTAACAAGTTTTGATTTTGATGAACTTTCTTTAGGCGGGAAAATACTTGACCTTGCAAGACACTTAGTACTTCCTGTTACGGTTTTATTTACAATATCACTTGCCGGATTGCAGCGGCAAATGAGAGCCAATATGCTTGATGTAATGGATTCTGAATATATAAAATTTGCAAGGGCAAAAGGGCTGTCGGAATTCAAGGTTATATTTAAACATGCATTAAGAAACGCACTTAATCCTATGATAACGTTATTAGGATTTGAATTTGCAGGACTATTAAGCGGTGCAGCACTTACAGAATACGTATTTCAATATCCGGGACTTGGAAGACTAATACTGGAAGCCGTTATGAAATCAGATATAAACCTTGTTATGGCATCATTGATGATGGGTTCAATTATGCTTGTATTAGGGAATCTCCTTGCGGATATCTTATTGATTATAACAGACCCTAGAATAAGGGGGGCAAGATGATACGAGAGATAATGAAAGATAGATTTGCAAGTATTGCTTTAATAGTTCTGGTTGTTATGTATCTGATGATTTTGTTTGCAGATTTTATTGCTCCGTATTCAAAAGATTTTTCAGACAGAAACCAATCTTATGCTCCGCCGTCAAAGATTTTTGTTATTGATGAAAACGGGAAATTTTCAAAACCTTATACATATAACTACAAGCGAGAGTACATGCCGGAACTTTATCAAGCTGTATATACGCTTGACAGGTCGCACAAATATTATATAAACCTGTTCAATCGTGGTGAAGAATATAAGTTTTTAGGTTTAATAAAAACCAATATTCATCTGTTCGGAGTTGAAAAAAGCGGACGTTTGTATTTACTTGGAACAGATATTAACGGTCGTGACGTATTTTCAAGATTATTATTCGGAGGGCGAATATCTTTAACAATAGGATTTTTATCATTGTTTATATTGTTCCCGATAGGCCTTATATACGGCGGAATATCCGGCTATTTCGGCGGTTGGGTTGATAATATTATGATGCGGTTTGCAGAAGCTGTTATGGCGATTCCGAGTTTTTATCTTTTAATAATCCTCGCAGCTATACTTCCATCAAATATGACAAGTACACAAAGGTTTACACTTATTGTTGTAATACTTGCTCTTATTGGCTGGTCTGGATTCGCAAGAGTAGTAAGAGGTATGGTTTTGTCTATAAAAAATGAAGAGTTTGTTCTTGCGGCAAAAACAATTGGAGCGTCGGATTTGAGAGTAATACTGAAACATATCTTACCTCAGACAACCAGTTATGTAATAATTGCGATGACTTTATCAGTTCCTTCATATATTCTGGCAGAATCAGGTTTAAGTTTTTTAGGGCTTGGTATACAACAGCCGGATGCAAGCTGGGGCAATATGTTGAAAGAAGCGCAGGAATATATTAATATATTATATAGACCTTGGCTTTTGACTCCCGGATTTTTAATTTTTATTGCAGTATTAGCATTTAATCTAATAGGTGATACAATAAGAGATATATTAGATCCAAAAGGAAGAATACGAGAGTAAAATAATTTAATCGGAGAATAGTATGGAAAATATAATAGACCCTTTAAACATAGATTTAATTGTCAGGATTTTAGCGGCAATCGGTTTAGGATTTATTTTAGGATTCGAACGTGAGATAACAAACAAATACGCAGGTTTAAGAACGCATATTCTTGTATGTTTGGGTGCTTGTGTATTTACAATAATTTCTATATATGGTTTTCCTATGTTTTCAGGAGATATACCAGCCTATCATCCAAATGGGATTCGAGATACCGCAAGGGTTGCAGCACAAATAGTTACCGGTATCGGTTTTATTGGTGCCGGTACAGTTCTAAGAAACGGCCCGACTGTTTTTGGGCTTACGACTGCTGCAACATTATGGATGGCAGCAAGTATTGGTATGGCTTGCGGAAGCGGAATGTATGGGATTGCAGTTGTTTCAACATTTGCATCAGTACTTGTTTTAACTTTAATCCGCGTGTTTGAAAAGAAAGTCTTGAGTAATTCATCTAAAAATATAAGAAGATTAAAAGTAACTCTTTTCTGCCAACAAGAAGAAGTTGATAATATAAAAGATTTTATGACAGATAATTTCAAAGCAGTAGAAGCATTAAAAATCCAAAAACTCTTTGAAAATCCTGAAAAAATTAAGGTTAGCATGACAGTTGAATTAGCTTCGAAAAAACCGGTTCAATCTTTGTATAAAAAAATAGAAAAATTACCGGGCGTAGATTCTATTTCAATCCAGGGTGTAAATGAATAAATATAAGATTAATTTTTTTTCATATATAACAACAATATTATGGACAATACTTGGAGCCTGTATATTTGCGGGGGTGATAATATATTATGCCCAATATGATGTTATGAATAATGCATCATTACATTATAGTGAACGTGTTTTCAATGAATATATAAAAAATACAGTTATCAGCCAAAATGAAGATTTAGAAGCTACGTATCCTAATGATTATAGAATTGATATTCATTTAGGCTACTTGTATAGTGTAGTTAAAGAATTTGATAAATCTGAATATTATTACAAAAAAGCAGTAGAAAAAGCACCTGCGAATATTTATAAACCGTTTTATTCTTTAGCTTCTTTTTATATTGAGAGAGAAAGATATAAAGAAGCTTTAAATATCATGGAAAATCTTCCGCAAAAATCAAATGAATCATTAATAAAATATCAAGCAAGATTATATTGTAAATTAGGTGATGCATATTATAACAAAAGTTTGTATTATAAATCTCTTAAAGAATATGAAATGGCTGCATATTACTGGCAAAAGCTATATACTCCAGGTATAAAGTATATGAACCAGATTAATGATAAAATTTTACGTTCCGCAGTATTACTGGCAGATATTTGTGTGAATTCAAATAGAGTAGACGATGCTATTCAGTTTTTAAGACGAGCCGAACGTGTAAAACCAAATGATTTTAGTGTGAGATATAAACTTGCTCTAACTCTTGCAGATACTCATCCAGAAGAATCTTGTAAGTATTTTAAAAAGCTCTTTAAACAAGACCCGACACGGATTAACTATAAAGCATACTACAATATACTTATGCGTCTTTCTGATATGTGTGCGTCTCAAGGTGATACTGCAAAGGCAAAATTATATGATTTTAGAGCAAAAGAATTACTGGAAAATGTTTATGAAAATTTAATTTACTTGCAGGATGTTGATTTTAGAATAACAAATGCGGCACTGGTGAAAAAAGGTGACAAATATAAAATCATACTTAAATTTAAACTTCAAAATATTTCTAATTATATAATACAAAACTTAAATATAGATGTTGTTTATAAATTAAATAATCAAGTAATAGAAAAGTATTCAAGGTCTTTAATTGATTCTTCTAACCACTTGCTTCCAGGTGATTATATAGGAGAAAGTACAATTATACCTGATACATACCGCAAGTATAAACAAACTGATTTACCTAATTTGTCAGTACAAATTTATTTATATAAAGTAAAAAATAGAAAATTAACAGTGTATAACGGGCCGGTTTTCAATAATACAAAAATAAAAGTAGAACAGTCTAAAAACTATTTGGATTGTCAATCGTATATTAAATTTTTCGCTGACCAGATTTTAAATTTTGGTCAGGCATTTAGTTCTTACAAAAAATCAAAATAAATTAATTCATTAAATATTATGCCAGATAACTTAATATTGCGCCGCCGATTTCTTCATTTGGGTCAAAATATTGCGGGGTTTTCGGGGGATTAATAGAATTTTGAATAAGCATTTTACATAATGGTCCAAATGCATCAGGTACTTGTGTTTTACGATAAATTCCGGCTAAGAATGTCTGAATATTTGGAGATTTTGTATCATTAAATCTGGATAAAGCGGGATACATTTTGTCAACACCTTCGACCCCGCTGTCAATCATTCTGTCTACAATATAGAGTGTTTCTGTCACTGTTTTTTCATCATTTGAACTTCTTAAAATATTTTCTAATTGAGGTAATCCTTTTTCACGCTGATTTAAGTAGAAGTCTACCTTATTTTTGTCAACAACAGAATAATTCCTATTTTCATTTGGAAGTTCTATCGGTCTATATGAAGGTTGTTTCATTTGTTGAAAAGTTGCTGATATTGTCATTTTAGTTTACCTTGATTATTTTTATTGATTGAGCAGGTATGCCAACCTACTACCTTAACTACCCTGTCACTTTTTAAGAATAAATATATGGCGGTCCGTTTTTAATTTCGTTCAAGATGCTATCTGCTATCACTTTTAATTCTTCTTTTGGTTTACCATTGTCTTTTTGCCTATAAAATTCATCGCATAATGGTTCAATGGATGCTTCTTTTTTAGATTTGTAGTTTCTTAATTCTGTTGCGACAAGTCTTTTTTGGAGTGAAAGTTCAGTATCTGCATTGTATTTTTTTACCTGAACATCTTTTACTGCTTCTCCTGCGGTTTTTCCTAAATATGCAGCAGCTGTGGCTCCGGTTATTCCTAAAAATAGAGTTTTAAATTGTTTATTAGAAGAGTCAAGCATCCAGTTATAGAAAAATGCGGTGTAATCACTAACATGCGAATAAAATGTATTTCTGTCCTCACCTGAGCCGCCCATTGCACTATTTGCTTTTTCTGTAGATTTTTTTATTGTAAACAGTGTATCTTCTACAAAATCTTTTTTTTCATTATCATCATGCCAGTGCATTTTTGATGCAGTTTCTGTAACTTCTTGAGGAGTTGCATCTATTGATACAAGAAGGTTTTTAATATTGTTGCTATTTAGTTCTTTTGCTGTTTTATGTCCTTCTTCCCCAAGTTTTTCAGGTGTATGTTCTTTCATTGTTTCAATAATATAATTGATAGATTCTTTGACTTTTTCTCTGCCTTCTTTCATTGAAGAAACACTTTTCCGTATATTTTTCATTGAAAGATATCCAAATCCTGCAATTGCAGTAAGTGAAGCTGCGCCTAATGCAAAGTAGCCTAAATTTTTTAAGAAAGAAGTTTTTCGTTTCTTATCATGATTATCTTTCTCTCCTCTAAAATGTAGCCGGCGGCGTTTAAAATTTTCTGTAGGCTCAGGATTTTCTGATAAAGCATCCGAAAATTCTTTTGCTTTTTGAGATAAAAGACTGCGATTAATTTGTAACTTACCTGCAAAAGATTGTGTTTCAACCGCAATGAGATTTTCTTGAAGGTTTTTATGAATATCAGCCTCTTTTTTCTTTACCCAAACATCTTTGAAACCATCGCAGAAGGTTTTGCCCATAAACGCCATAGATGATAATGCTGCAACTCCTAGCATAGCTTTTGTAGCTTTTTTACTAGGGGATGCTATCATACGGTAGATTGCTTGATTAATTTCTTCATTTATACAGACGTTTCTTGTCATAGAAGGGAGTTTCTTTGCCAAGTCAACATTAATTGTATCTTTTGCAGATTTTGCAAGCAGAGCAGTTGCTCCTGCAACGACTCCCATGAACCCTGTTGTAGCTGCACAAATCGGAAGCAAACCTTTTTCTTTTTTTGTTGATTCTTCGTATAATTTGTTTGGTAAGGTGACAGAATCTCCTATAATCATTGAGTTATAAGAATCATTCAATGAAATATTAGAGTTTACCAATACTCCTTCTTTTAGCATATTTGTTGTTTTGATTTGTGTTCTGGTTTGGTTTCTGTGTAATCGTTGCGATTCAAGATCTTGATTAATATTCACCTGTTAATTCCTTATATTTGGTTGGTTTGTTTGAAATCTTTTCCAATAAAGATTTCAGTTTGTTTAGTTGTTTTTGATAATCTTCAATTCTTTCATCGTCGGAACCTTCATTTGATGATTTAAAGATTTCAAAAATAGAGATGATTTTCTTTTTAACTTTCTTTGAGAAATCAGAAAATTTCTTATCTAATGCAGCTTTTAATTCTCCATATATTGCGGTAAGTTTATCTGTAATATCTGCAAGTTTTTGACTTAAGTTGGCAGTTGCCTGTAAGAAGTTTGCAGGTAAATCCCGCATAAATTTTACAACAGGAAGAAGTATGTTTTGTGCGATATAAGCAATCGGGCGGGTTAGAGGAGATTGGCTCATATTATTAATAAAATTTTGAAGATTAGCAGCCATTTTGGACATATTGTTTTGGAACTGGGCCATTGCAATAATTTGATGCTGGTAATCTGCTTCTCTTGCCATCCTTGCGTTCTGAAGTGATTTTAGAAATGCACCGATTGCAGCACATTCATTCCAACTCATTTCTCCCGGTTTTGCGGAAAAATCGGCAGTAACAACTTTGTTGGATGAACCTGACCCCATGCCGGAACATATAGGACATGCTCCCGGCGGCAGACCATGCGGACATAATCCTGAACGTACTCCTGTTGTTTGTATTGCTGATACTGCTAAACTCACAATACCCTTTCTGCTTCTTAACCTGTAGGTTTAAATGTAATGAAACTACATTTACCCTTTTACCCCGCCTATAATGTTTTGCGACGAAACATTATTAAAACTCTGAGTATTCCGGCTATTACGGCTGCGGCACAGCTGAAGATATTCACTTCATTTCCTCATGAAAATTCTATGAAAAGCATAGCTGTTAGTCAATCAATTGTGATAAATATGTAACATTAAAATTCTTTTTTATTAGAAGTTAATAATACAGTTTTACATCTTCAGTAAGTTTGATTTTGAAAGGTGTATTTACAGGGATATAAACAGAACCGCCTTTGCAGAAAATTGATACAACAGGTGATGTTACGGTACTTACTGTACCTAATACAACTCCATATACAAATGTAAACGGTGCCAGTATTACAGTTGTTTTGTCCTGTACAAGGTTTGCAGATAGTTTGTTCATTTTATGGAATGTTCTTCTTCCCCATTTCCCTTTGTTTACAGTGTTTTTCCAGTAAGAACGTTTACCTTTGATATCTTTTAAGAAAACTTTTTTCCCTCCGACTCTTAATACTCTGGTTTCAATATGCTGATATTTCCCACCAAGAATGATTGTATCAA
Source organism: Candidatus Gastranaerophilales bacterium (assembly GCA_944324835.1). Taxonomy (GTDB): domain Bacteria; phylum Cyanobacteriota; class Vampirovibrionia; order Gastranaerophilales; family Gastranaerophilaceae; genus UMGS1585. Next base: position 2,521 of record CALUXV010000016.1, on the reverse strand, counting down.
TAGATAATGAAACAAGTCCTCCGTTTCCTGAAATTTGAGGAGTATGTGATTCCGCTATTTCACCTGTAAGTTTTGTTCCCTGCGGAATAGTATAATATGCCGTTTTAATAGGCTTTCTAGTTGTAAATACTATTCTCGTCCCGGTTCTTTGTTTGTCTGATATTGCATTTGTATTAACTATTTCAAATGACATTCCTTTTCTCATAGGGAATGATTTAGATGCAGCAGTTTTTTTTATGACGACTTTTTTTACTGGAGTTGTTTTCTTTGTTACAGATGTAGTTTGTTTTGTAACAGGTTGTTTGTTTTTAGGTAATGCCGGAAGTTTTGGCATGGATTCTGTTGTCTTAGGTTTTGCAGGAGCAGGTGTTGTTTTTTGAACAGGTTTAACTGCAGGTTTTGCATTGTTAATCCCGTTTGAGCCGACCCCATAATTTTTTCTTATCGCATCATCTACCGTATAATCTAAATCAATACCAAATACAGGCACTATAAATAATGCCTGTATAAGAAATGATATAAAAAACTTTTTAGTTTTATTTTGTTGCAAGATATTCATTAATTGATTTTGCTGCCTTTTTACCTGCACCCATAGCGTTGATTGCATTAGATGTTCCTACAGGAGCAACGTCACCGCCTGCATAGATTCTAGGAATGGATGTTTCTCTTGTTTCTTCATCTACTGTGAAGTATCCGCGTTTGTCTGTTGCGAATTCGATTCCGTCAGCTTCTGATGATTTTTGGATAATCGGGTTAGGCCCTGTTCCCAATGCAACGATAACAGTATCAACATCAAATGTTTCGTATTTACCTGTACCGACTGGTTTGCATCTTCCTGATTCGTCAGGTTCTCCAAGTTCCATGATTTCAAATTTCATACCGCCGACATAACCATCTTTGTCTATGATTTCATAAGGTGCGTGTAAAAATTTGAATACAACACCTTCTTCTTTTGCGTGTCTTATTTCTTCTAAACGTGCAGGAAGTTCTTTTTCTGTACGTCTGTATACTATATAAACTTCTTTGAATCCGACTCTGACAGCTGTTCTTGCCGCATCCATCGCAACATTTCCGCCGCCTATAACTGCAACTTTTTCGCCGACTTTAAGCGGAGTCGGTGTGTTTTCGTCGTTTGCCTGCATTAGGTTAACACGTGTTAAGAATTCGTTTGCTGAGAATACACCGTTTAGATTTTCTCCAGGAATACCCATCATTTTAGGAAGTCCTGCCCCTGAACAAATGAATATTGCATCAAATCCGTCATCTTCAAGTTGTTTAATAGTGATGGATTTTCCTACAATAACATTTTTCTTAAATTCAACACCCATTTCTTTTAGAGCATCAATTTCTCTATCTAAAACCACTCTTGGTAATCTGAAAGGAGGTATTCCGTATCTTAATACCCCGCCGAATTTATGAAGAGCTTCAAATACAACGACTTCGTGCCCTGCTTTTCTAAGGTCAGATGCTGCAGTAATACCGGCACAGCCTGAACCTACAACTGCAACTTTTTTACCGGAAGGTGTAATTGTTGTTGCTTTCGGTCTTGTATTATCGCCTACGTATCTTTCAAGAGCTCCGATTGCAACAGCCTCTCCTTTTATTCCTAAAACACATTGGCCTTCGCATTGTCTTTCTTGAGGGCAAACACGTCCGCAAACTGATGGTAACATACTTGTTTGACGAATGATTTCACCGGCTTTTTCAAGGTTGCCTTCTTTTATTTCGTGTATAAATTGAGGAATTTGAATATTTACAGGGCATCCTTTTACACATCTCGGGTTTTTACAGTTTAAGCATCTTGATGCTTCAAGTTTAGCCTGTTCCGGTGTAAGGTTTTCTTCTACCGCATCAAAATTACTTCTGCGTAGAATTTTATCCTGTTCTTTTGGTCTTTGACGTTCCATATTCAAATCTCTCCTTATAATTTATACTTCCCATTAACTTACAATTATTTTATATCAAATAGAAAGAAATGAAAAGAGAGAGATTATTAATAACAAAATTTTTTATTTAACGAATATTGATAAAATTATTAGATATATAATAAAACAACTTATATTATTTTAAATTAGAAAGGGAAAGTATGCGTAAATCGTATAAATATATTGATACGGAATCTCAAGAACTTTTCAATTTGAATATTCAAGCAAGAAAATTAACAAAAAAAATATTCACGCTTAGATTACGATGATTTTGAAGCAAAAGATGCTGTTTTAAAAGAATTATTCGGTGCTATTGGCAGTAACGTAGCAATTGATGAAAATTTCTTTTGTGATTTCGGGAAAAATATTTTTATTGGTAATGACGTAATTATAAATTCCGGCTGTACATTTATTGATAATGAAAAAATATTAATAGGAAACAAAGTATTAATTGCCCCAAATGTTCAAATATATACGGCATATCATCCTTTGTTACCGGAAGAACGTCTAAAAGATAAGAAAACCGGTTCAACCTGCTATTTTAATACCTGTGCTGACCCTGTAACCATAAAAGATGGGGTATGGATTGGCGGCGG
>CALUXV010000015.1 GCA_944324835.1 Candidatus Gastranaerophilales bacterium | reverse complement strand
AAACAGGAAAAATAGTAAAGAAAAAATACGTATTTATTTCTTCATTGTTAATATAAGTTTAAAATTCTTAACATGTTATCTTTAACAAGTGATTAAGGGACTGGGTGACTAGGCAAGTGAATAGTGATTAGTGAGCTGGGAATAGACTTTTCGTCATTACGAACGAAGTAAAGTAATCTTTTGGGACTAGTGATTAGTGAGAGGAAAGACAGCTGGGTAATTAAGCAGCTACGCAGCTAAGATGACTGATTGCGAATATTATAATAATTTCACCTAACAGCTTAACTTCATAGCCACTTAGCTACTTTCTTCAATAAGCCGTAGTGAGGGCAAAGCGGCAGGTTGGGCTAAAGCCCGACCTTAATTTGTGTTATAGAGGGTAAATATAATAAGGGTTTTAAGTTTTGTAACAAAAAAAATAATTTTGATTAAAGAAATACAAAACCCCTGCCGTTAAGAAATTTATAACACAATCATTATTGTGTTATGAAAAAAGGAGTAAGAATTGGTAAGTGTAGATAAACAGGCGTTAATCAGCCAATTGTGTACGGCATCAAAACTTCAAGGCAAAGAACTTGAGGAGTATCGCACACGCCTGAACAAAATGTCCGAAACAGAACTCACCGCACTTATCTCAGGTGATAAAAAAGGTGACAACGTTGATACTGTAGAATTGAATGCTTCACAATCAACAGCAAAAACAGAAATCACAAAAAAAGAAGCAGAAGATTTATCAATCCAAAATATAGAATCAAATGCCAATCAAGCAATCCAAATGATAGATTCGCAGGACGACGGAGATATCAGCAAGGCGTATAACAAACTCAAAGAAAAATTTGATTCAGACCTTGCAAAATCAAATGTAGAAAAGATTATCTATAAACAACTTGAAACGGCTTACTTCTTGAAAGAAGCTCAAGCGAATAATCTTACATACAAAGAATATTATGAACAACGAAAAGAATTGTTATACAAAACCTTTCCAGGTATAGAAAGATTCAACGACAAACAAAAAGACAGTCTGAAAAGAATGATAGATACCCTCTCCCCTGAACAGGTTCAACAGATGCAGGATAAAGTTCTTGCTCTTCCGGAAAAAGGAGCAGAAGGATATGAAGATTCTGTAAGAAATTTCTTAAACGATTTTAAAACCGAAACAACCGATTCTGTTATCAATAGTTCTCCGGAATTTGGAATGAAAGTTCAAACAAAACCGAAAGAAAAGTTTGAACTAACAGACGGCGAAAGATTAATGAGTTTTGATGAAGTATATTATCTTGAACAAGAGGTAGAATTTAATAAAGCTAATATACAAAAATACAATGAATCCGCAGCTAAATTTGCATTCTTAAGCGGAGTAAATAAAAAACGGGAAGATATACATCAAATTCTACAAAAACCTCTTTTAAATATCAAAACAAGGAGTACAACCGGCTCTGAAAGTGCCGAAATGTTAGAATCAGAAATGGGAATATACGTTAATATTGCCCTTGAAAAACTTTACGGCAAAGATCCAGAAAAGGTAAAAGCAGGGTTAGAACAAATAACAAATGGCGAAAATCTATCAATGCAGGAAACAGCACAAAGAATTATGGATTTCGTAGATTCAAACTATGAAAAATTGACAGGGGGTAAAAAGTTAGAAGATTACGCCAACGAGATGGCATCAGATTACAAATCCGCTTATGGCGAAAAAGATGCAGCCAATCTTGCCCAATCGTATGTACAAGATCAGGAAGGCGTTGTACAAAACATACGTTCGGGAGTAGAATTTGTCGGTATGGGTGTGATGGTTGGCGGAATGATATTATTTCCTCCGGCAGCACTAGCCGGCGGTGCTCTGGCATCGTTTGGCGGAGTTGGAGTTGAGTTATACAATGAAACATCAAAGGATAGTGTTAATCAAGAAAGAAAAGGTGAGCTTCAAAAAGAACTTGTAGTTAATGCTCTTTTAATGGGAGTAGGTATGGGAGCAGGCAAAGCAGGAAGTTCTGTCAAAGCACTTTTAACAGCAAAGAACGCACCGAAACTTGCAGCGGTTGCGGCAGATATCGGAACGGATGCTACAATAAGTTTACTGGGTGACTTAGTTCTCACAGGACAAGTTAATCTTGAGGGCGAAGGATTTTCTCAGTTTATGGCTCTTGTTGCAGGGCATAGAGGAAAGATTGTTCAAGGTATTAAACACGTAAAAGAAAATATTAAGGCGAAATTCGGACCTGATGCAAGACAAATGCCGGACGGTACTGTGTACAAAGTTAATAAAGACGGCTCGACTACGGTCTTACAAGAAGGGGTAAATGAAGGAGCTGGAACTCTGCGTACTGCAACCAATACAGGAGTTAAATCTGAAGGTGTAGGACAAAGTGATTTATCAGCAAGATTAGATAATGCACAATCGAGAGAAGATTTCATAGCAATAAGAGATGAAATCAAGAACATGCCTAATAATGCTGAAAAGCTTGAACTTCAAAAACAGTATCTAAATAAATGGAATGAATTTTCACAAGACCCATCCAGACATGAAATCAAGATGGAATACAAGGGGGTAAATGAAGGGGGTGAAGCTCCGCGTACCACGACCGATACTCCGAAGGCAGGGGTAAATGATGGGGGTGAAGCTCTGCCAGCTACGCCTGAAACTCCGACATTTAAAACTCCGGAAGAATTTGAATCGTTCTTAAAAAATCAAACGGTTAAAGATAGGAACAGTAATGATGCTCCAAGATTTGATGATTATGATGTAGAAAAATTAGTAAATTTGTCCAAAGATAATCCGGAACTTGTTCAAGATTTAGTTAAAGAAAGAACTATTGATTATTACGGAAATGATGTTCCAAGATTTGATAGTTATGGAATAGAAAAAATAGTAAATCTGTCCAAAGATAATCCGGAACTTGTTCAAGAATTACTTGAAGAAAAAAAGATTGATTTTAATGGTAATAATGTTCCGAGATTTGATCATTATGATATTGAAAGACTGGTAAATTTATCAAAAGATAATCCTGAATTTGTTCAAGACTTGATTAAGGAAAGAAAGATTAACATTAATGGTAATGATGTTCCAAGATTTAGTGGTAATGAAATAGAAAAAATAGTAAATTACTCAAAGGAAAATCCTGACCTTGTTCAATATTTGCTTAAAGAAAGAACGGTTGATTTTAATGGTAATGATGTTCCAAGATTCAATGGTGATGATATAGAAACAATCGTAAACTTATCAAAAGATAATCCTGAATTTGTTCAATATTTGCTTAAAGAAAGAACGATTGATTATTACGGTAAAGAAGTTCCGAGATTTAATAATTATGATATCGAAAATATTGTTATTGCCCATAAGAAAAATCCTGATAAAGTTAATGAACTATTATATACTAAAACACTTGATTCTGAAGGAGAACCTACTTTTGCATTTAACTCTGGTGAAATCTTAGACTTTATACAAGAAAGTAATCATATTGATTTAAGAAATAAACTTTTATCAATAGAAACACAAGATGAATCCGGTAATACATATAATTTATTATCAGGTGATGAGATTAATAATATTGTTTATCTCTACCAAAATAAACCGGATATAGTAACTGAACTTATAAATAACAAAAAATATAATATATTTCTAAAAAGTATCAATTATACAAATATAGAATTATTTACTGATAAAAATATATTTAAAGAAATTAGTGATGAAATCCCTGAAAACACTATTAATTGTGATATTTCAAATCATTATCTGGCAAATCAATTACAAGTCAAATACACAACCAAGAATAGTTCAAAAATATTATTTATTGATAATAATGGTGATAATTTTACAATCTCCGCTCGTGAAACAACTCATAAACAAGGTGATAATACCCGTGTAAGAAAGGAATTTGCAGACGGAACAGTTTTAGTCGAAGAAATTCAAAATAAAAATGTATCAGTTGGCAATAAGACAATCTCCGTTCCGTATTCACTGAAAAAGACATTGTATGATAATCAAGGAGTACAAACCCGCTCTGAAGTTATTACACCGTCAAAAGATAAACCTGAATCATACACAATAAATGTATATGAAAGAGGTTTAAATCAAGGAATGAAAAAGAAACCTGTCGGTACTGTTCAAATGTACGGTTCAAAAAATCAAGGAAGCAAAACTGTACGAACAGTAACCTCAGAGGATGGTTCTATTACAACGCATACAATCATACAAGGTCCTAAAGGTTCCAGTATGACCTATCAAATAAAAGATAAAAGCGGAAATATTCTTGCAAACATTGAGCGCAGACATAGAAAAATTGACGATAATCATTATACAAGTTCATTCAACGGACAAAAATATGATATGCAATTTTCTGATGATAAAATAACCGTATCTAAAACAGACAATGATAGTAATATTATAGAAACAATAGAACTTGGTTCTGAACAGTTAGATTTAAATTTAATAGATTTATATAAAGAGCTTCCGGGTGATTATCTGTTTAAGATAAAAGAAATGGATACCAAAATTGTTTTGGATAACTCTAATAAAACTGCATCTAAAGGTAATGCTTGTTTTAACCCTGAAAGTAATACAATTTATATATCTTCTGAACTAAAAAATAATTCGTTTGTTTTTGCACATGAACTTGGTCATGCTATTGATTTTCATTCAGGAATGATTAGTAATAATCCTGACTTAATAAAAGTATATCAAGAAGAATTAGAAACGTACAAAGCTGCAACTTCCGAGACAGAAAGTCAATCTATTGATTACTTTATAAATCAACAGGATGGCACAGCTATACCTGAAACCCTTGCAGAAAGCAATGCATTGATGAGCGGTATTACAAATAAAGATTTTGATGCCATAATGTTTCGTGGGGTTGTATTGCAGCAGCATTTCCCAAAAACTATTGCAAAAATTACTGAACTTATGCAGACAACACCTGTACAAAAAAATACACCTGTAAGTAGCGGAATTCGTTTAAATCATTTAATTGATGCAGGAGAGTCTGAATTTAAACACTTCACAAGAGAAGAAATTGAGACGTTAAAAAAACAAGATAAAAATGTCAAAGAAATGTCTAATGGAGATGTATTCAGAATTGGTGATGACGGCTCATTTACTAAAATCGGTACCACCAAAGCACCTCTAAAAGACTCGTCTGTTGATTTATCTAATGTTGATGCTGATAAAGCAAAAGTAATGATAAACGATTTTATTAAAGATAATAAACTTGAAGATATCAAAGACCCTATTATCCAAAATAAAATATCAGAACTTCAAAATGAAATATTAGACGGTAAAACAAAAAAACATGCAATGGCCCTATTAAACGTATTTAAAGCGTTTAAAGAAAATAACATTGATACGAATTTCTCACAAAATGCGGTTGATTTCATAACAATTGATAATTACACAAAAGTTATTGATTATATGAAAACTCACAAAAACAACTTTAATCCGGACGAATGCGTCGCAAAAATTACAAAAGATATTGTAACGTCTAATAAAACAACAAAACAGTTGTACAATAGAGCAGCCACTCTTGCTGATACTCCTGAAATACAAAATAAGTTTGCAACTTTAATATACAACACCATAAATACTACAACCGGAGATAAATTAGCATCACAAGTAGACATCATTAATAAAATGAATGATAATGTCCTAAAAACTTATTTGAATTCTATGGATAAAACATTATTTAGAGTAGATGAACCGCTTGTTAATGTTTTGAATAATATTGAATCTGAAATTGTTGAAAAATACGTGAGCAGATATCTTGGCATGATGAATCAAGTTCCGGCAAGAGAATTTACATCATTAATACTTGGTTTTAAAAATATGCCGGCAGAAATTGCATCACATATCCCTGAGAATATCGAAACCCCAATACTTGAATCAACAATTCTTGGAAACAAGGGTATAATAGACGTATTTAAAAATACAGATTCCAAAACTTTTGATAAAATTCCTGATGATGTAAAAGTAGAATTATCAAATAAAAATAGAGTATACACGGATAAACAACATATTACGGAAGCTTTAGATTTTATAAAAACTCAAGAATTTGAAGATATATCAAATATCATAAAATCAAAATTCCCTCAAATCAACAAGCCGCAATTTGAAGCTAAACTAAAAGCATATTTCATTGCAAATAATACCGGAAACCCTGATAATTTCATTGAATACGTAAAAAATATTGATATAGATGAATTAATAAATATTGCTCCAAGAGTTAAAGATTTTGAAGCTGAACAGTTATTAGAATTCTTAAACTACCATCAACAAAAAGGAACTGAACTAACAGCCGAAAATCTTACTTATAGCGGCAGCCTGACTAAAGATATGCAAAAAGATTTGATGGATTATGACACACTAAGTCAAATTTTATCAAGATTTCCTAACACAGATAGAAGAATAGGACACCTGCCGCAAGAATGGATGGATGTAATTCCAAAAGATAGACAAAAAGATTTTGCCAATAATATTTATCAAGAAATCAATTCTTTTGTAACATCAGATAGAAACGATATTGATATTATAACCTTCCAAACAAAATTAACAAAACTGTTTGGAGAAAAAGTTGAAATTGAACAACGTGGAACAGGAAAATATGGAACAGGTTATAAAATTACAGTAAATGGTCAAAAACCTTTTATCTTGAAAGCATTTCATGAACCACCGAAAGAATTCAAAGGTTATAACGTACATGGAAGAACCATAGAACCTCAAAATGCAATGTACGCAAAAGACCGTTCAAATGATTTTGCAGGATTTTATTTCGGACGGGCAGCAGATAAATTTGATAACGATGGATTTATGCTTGTAGAATATCTGCCTGATGAACCAGCCCCTGTACGAACTAAAGATATGTCCATTCCAAAATTGACATCTGCTGATTATGATTCTAATCAAAATCATAATTACAGAAGCGGAAAAATAATTGATTATGGTGCGATGCTTCCAGTAGATAAAACTCTTTTGGAAGATAAAGGTATTGCAAAATATACCCGTATTATATCCAGTAATATTATTGCACTTAAAGGTTCTGATACTTATGGATTTAATGATGCCAGATTAAACATAGTAAAAAACACTGTACAGCAAGCAGAAAATCCGATGCAAGTTGTTGAAGCAATTAATATTATTGAACGTAATATCACTAAAAACGTTGATTCAAAAACGTTACAAGAATTAAAACAAATTAAAAAAGAAGCATTTATTAAACATATAAAAGAAACAAAACCGGATGCAAATCCTGAAGCATTATTTATTGAGTATGAATTGAATAATAAATAATTTCGAAGTTAAAAATTTTCTTAACAAAATAGACCTCAAGTTAATACAATGCTAATATATTAACTGAGGAGAATTTATGAGAAATTTTGTTATTTTATTACTTGTTATTTTTATAGGTTTATCAATTGCAGAGAATTCATTTGCTAATACTTTGTATGGATTGTACAGTGATAATTCTCTCCAGCGGACACCTCCTACTTCTGCGGTTAGAAATGTTCGTGCAAAGAAAAAATCTGTTACGAATAAAGAAGATAAGACCCAATATAATAATAGATACATGCCTGATTATTATTCAGAATCATATAAAAAGAATTCTATCGGCAGCACCAGTACACTGATGAAGCAAGGAAGTAAAAATTATGGTCAATATGGAAAAGTTATGAATAGGACAAATCCAATTAGAATTGATAATCCGTATAATTATTTGAACGATAGTTATATGAAGCCTAATCCATCGCAATCGGTTGTATCAAAAACAAATTATAATGGTGATGCTGTAAAATTTAAACGGGGTAAAAATGGAGAAATATACGGCTATAATAAATTCGGCAAAAAAGTAGGTGTGTATAGAGTTAATAATAACGGAACAACAACGCAGTTTGATACTCGTGGCAATAATATGGGTACATTTAAGTAAAATGTAAAAAAGAATATAAAAAGCGCTATTGATATTCAATAGCGCTTTTAGTAAAAAGTAATTTATTTTATTTTACAAGTTTTGCAACGTCAGAAGTAATATCTGTACCGCCGTAAATTACAACACTTTTTGCTAAAACAATCGGATATCCTTTTGATTTTGCATACTGTGAAATTGTTTTAGTAACACTTGCATCAATAGCAGCTAATTTACCTGAGAAAGCTTTGTTATTAGCCGCTCTTTTATTCATTAATTCTTTTTCATATTTTGCTCTTAAAGCTTGTTTTGATTGTGGAGTTTTTTGGTTATCAACATCTGCTTGAGCATTCTTTAACCAAGTTTTCAATTCTGACGCTTTTGCTTGTTGATCTTTTTTAAGGGCAGATACTTGAGATGAAGAATTCAAAACCTTATCAATATTTACAACCGCAATTGTAGGAGCTGTAGCGTTTGAGATTGCAAGATTTGCGGTTCCAAATCCTATACCAAATGCAAAAGCAACAGCCATTAAAAGTTTAACTTGTTTTTTCATTACATAACCTTTCTTATTTAATCTAGACATTCCAATTATATCAACTATTTAAAATTTTTCAATAATTTTCCAATAGTTTTTGATTTTTTACTAAGTAAACTTGCAGCTTTCTCAAATAAATTTTTTTTAGGTCCTATGATTGTTCCATCCGGAGATACTTTAATTGTTCTAATTCTATAATATTTTGTAACTTCTTGGAATTCTTTAGCACCGCTTGCAGTTTCTGTTTTGTATATTGCATTTTTTAATTCGTGCTCTCCAATTTTAATTTTACGAGGCTGGTTATAATGCTCTCTATAAAAAGCAAATTTACCATCATGAGTGTAAGCGGTAATATCACTTTCTGGTGTTGTAATATCAAACAGCTTGCCGTTATCTGTTGCGGCATCAGCAAAATTTGTAACAACATAATCTAATACATTTTTAAATTTATGTCCCCCGATATTAATTGTTTGTGGTTTATCCATTATGCCGTACAGGCGTCCTTTTTCATCTTTCATATAAGTTATATGTTTTGGTTTTAATGGACCTTTTTCATTTTGAGGGATTGAAAGCATACTTATTTTGGATTTATTCGGGAGTAAGTAAGAAAAATCTATATTATAACCACTCATGAAATATCTCCTATTGTTGGTGATACTCTTATTAGAAAAACTGTCATATATTTTTTTGCTAGTTTGACAAAAAATGTAACGAAAATGTAATAAAAGAAATATCGGCTCTCCTTGTCACTAAAACATGTTTGTGAGAAACTTAATAGTAAGTGACTAATTTATAGTTAAATGTAGAAATAATATAGATAAAGGAAAAACAACTATGGCAAGAAAAACACCATTGGAAAAGATTAGAAACATTGGTATTGCTGCACACATTGATGCCGGCAAAACCACTACAACAGAGCGTATACTGTTCTATACAGGTAAAACTCACAAAATTGGTGAAGTACATGATGGTGCAGCTGTAACTGACTTTATGGAACAAGAACGTGAACGTGGTATCACAATCCAATCAGCAGCTGTTACTGCAACTTGGAAAGGTCACCAAATTAATATTATTGACACACCGGGCCACGTTGACTTTACAATCGAAGTTGAACGTTCATTACGTGTATTAGACGGTGTTGTTGCTGTATTCTGTGCGGTTGGCGGTGTTCAATCTCAATCAGAAACAGTTTGGAGACAAGCTAACAGATACGAAGTACCTCGTATGGTTTTTGTTAACAAAATGGACAGAACCGGTGCTAACTTCTATCGTGTAGTTGACCAAATTAAAAACAGATTAGGTGCTAATGCACATCCTATCAGATTACCTATCGGTGCTGAAGATCAATTCAAAGGTCTTATAGATTTATTTACTATGAAAGCTGAAATCTACACCAACGATTTAGGTACTGATATTAAAGAAGAAGAAATTCCGGCAGATATGCTTGAAAAAGCTCAAGAATACAGAGATGCATTGGTTGAAGCTATTGCAGAAACTGATGATGACCTTATGATGAAATACTTAGAAGGTGAAGAAATCTCTGTTGATGAACTTAAAAAAGGCTTAAGAAAAGCTGTTTGTGAAAACAAAATTGTTCCTGTTACCTGCGGTACAGCGTTCAAAAACAAAGGGGTTCAATTATTATTAGACTCTATCGTTGAATTAATGCCATCTCCGGTTGATGTAAAAGCTATCGAAGGTGAATTAGAAGATGGTTCTAGAGTTGAAAGACATTCATCAGATGAAGAACCATTCTCAGCTTTAGCATTCAAAGTTATGACAGACCCTTATGTTGGTCGTTTAACATTCATGAGAATATATTCAGGTAAACTTACATCTGGTTCTTATGTTCTTAATGCTACAAATGGCAAAAAAGAACGTATCTCAAGACTTGTTAGAATGTACGCTGATCAACGACTTGAAGAAGATGAAGTTTACGCAGGTGATATCTGTGCAGCAGTTGGTTTGAAAGATACAACAACAGGTGATACATTATGTGATGAAAAAGCACCTATTATCTTAGAAAAAATCAACTTCCCTGAACCGGTTATCTCAGTTGCTATCGAACCTAAAACAAAAGCTGACCAGGATAAAATGGGTATTGCACTTCAAAAACTTGCTGAAGAAGATCCTTCATTCAGAGTTAAATCTGATACAGAAACAGGTCAAACAATTATTTCAGGTATGGGTGAACTTCACCTTGATATCATCGTTGACCGTCTATTGAGAGAATTCAAAGTAGACGCAAACGTTGGTAAGCCACAAGTTGCTTACCGTGAAACAATCAGAGGCAACGCTGATCAAGATTCTAAATTCATCAGACAATCAGGTGGTAAAGGTCAATACGGTCACGTTAAAATTCAAATCGAACCGGCAGAAGAAAATGCAGGTTTCGTATTTGAAAACAAAATCGTTGGTGGTGCTATTCCTAAAGAATACATCGAACCTGCAAGAAAAGGTATGGAAGAAGCTTTAGAAGGCGGTATCTTAGCAGGATTCCCAATGATTGACGTTAAAGTTACTTTATACGATGGTTCATACCACGAAGTTGACTCTTCTGAAATGGCGTTCAAAATTGCCGGTTCTATGGCAATCAAAGAAGGTACAAGAAAAGCTAAACCTTGTATCCTAGAACCTATGATGAAGGTTGAAATTGAAGTTCCTGAAGAAAATACCGGTGATATTATCGGTGATATATCTTCTCGCCGTGGACGTGTTGAAGGTATGGAAATTATTGAAGGAACCGGAATCCAAAAAATCAGAGCTATTGTTCCGTTGGCTGAAATGTTCGGATACGCAACTGATATCCGTTCAAAAACTCAAGGTCGTGGTACATTCTCTATGGAATTCCAATGCTACGAACAAGTTCCTGCTAATATCGAAAAAGAAATTATCGAAAAATCAGGAGCTGCAAAAGCTTAAGATGGCTTAGATTATACGGATAAATTTTATCGTATAGCTGCAATATAAAATAAGGAATAACTTTTTAGTTATTCCTTATTTTTATAAAAAAAAGTCTTGAGATTCCTCAAGACTTTAAATTCATAACATACCTTTTACACTTAACCATCAAATTTTTTCATAAATCGTTGACCTGATTTATATCTTGCTTTTGCATTGATTTGTGAGCAGATACAACTTAATTTATTAGAAAGAGCAAGCATATTTCTTTGAACATATGCAATATCGTTCATTGTTTCCATCATTTTATTAGGATCAATCATTTTATTGACGATATCTTCATGGTTATCGACCTGCTTGCCTGCATATTTTTTTACAAGTAATTTGTCGATGTAATCTTTTGCACCAACTGCCATAACTTATTCCCCAATATTTAATAACCGTTTAGGATACGTTACTTAAACTTTATTCCCATGTATATAAAGTATTTGGTAGAGAAATTATTGCTCAAATGTTACAATGTCGTTACATTTCTTCTACTGTTATGTTAAGTTTATCGGCTAATTTTTCTATTGATTCGTCACTTATTGTGGTATTTAGTTTGATTTTGAGAGTTAACCAGTCTTTAATAATCGTATTAGTTGTATATTTTTTTTCTACTGTGGTTGATGTCATATATTGGATTTCCTTTATCTGTTATCAAATTTAAATTGCCTAAAAAAATAAATTGCTAAATTGTTAATACTTCTTTACAGTTTTAAACTGATAATAAAAATATTGTCTTCCCTGATAGGTTAAACTTTTTAGGTGATTTTTATATATAATAAATTATATTAATTTAATATAGTTGTTGAATTTTTTTTTTAATGTTAACATTATTTTATTATCGGGGAGAAAGGGACATTAATGAATATTCTTTTTGTTATAGACAAGATTGAACTTAAGTATTTCGAGTTTAATAATTTGGTTACAAATTTCTGGTTAATAAAAGAGTTTCTTGAACGAGGAAATGAAGTTTGTATTACGACTATAAATAGCTTATATTTAGACAAACAAGATGCGTATGCCCGAGCTTATCAATCATATGTTCTAAATGATAATATTTTTTACAGAGATGAAATATTAAATTTGAAGATTGAAGATTTTGATTTGGTAATGTTTCGTCCTGATCCTCCTGTTGATAATGATTATTTAAGTGCAACGTATATTCTGGATTTTGTAAAAAATACAAAAATTATAAATGATCCCAGAGCGATTAGAAATTTTAATGAAAAAATTCATACGGCATTGTTTTCTGACTTGATGCCTAAATATCTTGTATCTGCAAGCCTTTCACGCATTGAAGATTTTCTTAACGAATGCGGCGAAATAGTTTTGAAACCATTGAATCAATGTTTCGGGAAAAATGTAATGTATCTTCATATTGGGGATCCGAATACCCGTTCTATTATAAATAGTTTGACAAACAATGAAAATTCCCTTGTAATGGTGCAGAAATATATTCCGGATATTAAATTTGGTGATAAAAGGGTTTTGACTCTCGGAGATGAAGTACTTCCTGAATGCGTACTAAAACTCCCGACAAATGATGATTTTAAATTTAATACTCACAATGATAGTTATATAAGAAAAAGCAAGCTTACTTTTTCAGAAGAAGAAAACTTTAAACGTGTAGCCAGAGAACTCAATAAAATGGGTATTCCAATGGCGGGTTTAGATGTTGTTAATGAACAAATTATTGAGATTAATGTAACAAGTCCTTGTTATTTTATTAAAGAAATTAATCAGCACTTTGGAGTCAATTTAGAAAAAACTATTTGTGATTATATTCAAAGTGATAGTATTTATTATGTAAAAAATCGTCCGGTGGTATCAGCAGTAACTGTTCCGCAAATTGAGGTTAACAGCCAAATAGTTTTAAATGATGATAGCGGGTATCCTTATAAAACAGAAACATTTTAATTGTTAATATTTGTTAATGGTATGGCAATTTTTTCACGACATATGTTTTTATATAAACATAAAAATGTGTGTGGAGGTAAGCTATGGTTTATTCTGTAAGCGGTAATAAGGCAATAATTAACGGCCAAAATGGAATTTATGACAAAAAAGTAAATAATCAAGAAGTTAAATACGGACGAAATGCTGCAAATAATTATACTGCTTATACAAAAAATATTGCAAATTCTCCTGAGATGCCTCCATTACAATTTGAATACAGATATATTCCGCAGGGTAAATATTCTACTCAAGCATTAATGGGTAATGCTTATGAAGAATTAGGGCAGAGAACAGAAGTTTCTGTTGCAGAATTGAACCAAAAGCTAAATCAAGATAAACAAAAAATAGAAGAGTTGAATAAACAAATTCTTGCAAGAAATCCTGAATCTTCGGTTGCCCATCCTGATTTTGCTGCAGACGCACTGGATTTAAATGAAGATGGTAAAGTTGATATAGGTGAATACGCAACATCAACAATGGCTGCTGATATGCTTGATGGAAATCCTTCAAAGTGTGATATTACAAATCTTGATGGTGTAATAACTAATAAAGGAGAAGATGCATCTATGGGATTGTATATGAAACAAAATATGAAAAATGCAAAAACTGTATTTAATGATATTCATAAAACATTCCAGCTTGATAAAGCAATGAATGAATTCAAGTCTAATTTGAATAATATGTCTAAATAGCATTTTGTTGTATTTGTTCTAATAATATAAATACAAAAAGCACCGGTTTTTAATCCGGTGCTTTTTTGTGGTAAATTATTTTGAGTCTTACTTATTATGAGAACAACTTGAATGTTCTGTCTACGTTGTCTTTTGCTACTGTTTTTAATGTGTCGATTTCTGTCTTGATTGCATTCCTTTCTTGTTCTAGTGCTGCTAAGTCCGTATCGAACTTTTTATCTTTAGCATCGATTTTTCTCATATCAGCTTCGTATTTTGCTTCCGCTTTTTTGAGTTCTGTTTCGTCTTGTACTTCTTGCAAGCTTGTATCCGTTGCGATGTTTACTTCTGTAAATGTATCATTACCATTTGCGTCTTTCGTCGGTTTCCTGAATACGATGAAACCTGCTTCTACCATGTTTCTTAAGGTTTCTACTTTGTCGAGAGCTGCTTTTGTTATGCCTGTGTCACCTTCGATATTATTCTTAGTATCTTTTGTATATGTTTTCCATTGTCCATCGCCTGTTTGTATTGTAATTTGATACCCGGCTTCGAAGATTTCGTTCAGAGTTGCGTCTTCGTAGTTAGCAGAACCATCCGGTCCAATGTGTTTTAATTGAACTTTTTGTTTGTTTAGAGCATTTTCGTACTCTTGATAGATGTGCGTTGATTCGTTTGCCATTTGTAGCTTTTGAGCTTCAAGGTTTTGAGCTTTGTACTCAATATCGTGCATACGTGATGTCAAATTTAACAAACGCGCTTGTGATGCTGATAAACCCATATTCCTGTACTCCTTTTTCTTGCTCGAACTGATTTAAGCAAACTTTTCATATGCCCTAATTAATTCGAAATGTTTTCTGTACCATGCATGACGGCACGTTTTTTCAGAACTTTAATAAAGTTAGAGTTTTTGTTACATAACTTTACAAATAAAACAAAAGAAAAGCCGGATGCTTTATAGCAAACGGCTTTTCCGTGTTTATCAAATATTTAAAATTATATCAAATTGAGAGCAATTGATGGAGTTTGGTTGGCTGTTGATAACAATGATGCTGATGCCTGCTGTAATATTTGTGCTTTAATATAATCTGATGATTCTGCTGCTACATCTGCATCTTTAATTGTTGATAATGATGATGTTACGTTTGAATATTGTACATCCAATGCGTCACCTGCAGAATCAAGCCTATTTTGCACTGCACCTATATTGGTTTGACGTGTAGTTACTTCATCCAGTGCTTTGTCGATTGCATTTAATGCCGTACCATAGTTTGTACCACCGACAGTAAAATAGTTTAAAAAGTTGGTTTTAGCAACACCGGTTAATTGCTGCCCTGTTGCCGGTCCAAATAATGCTGCATCAAGCTGTAATCTACTGTTTGCAGTGGAATCAACACCTATTTGAAGAGTAAGAGCACCTGCAGAACCGTTTAATAGTTTTATACCATTAAACTCGGTACTTGCTGCGATTCTATCAATTTCATCCCAGCGGGCATCAATTTCTGCCTTAATTGCGTCAATTGAATCTTGACCGTAAGTGCCGTTTGCGGCTTCTTCTGTTAAATCTCTAATACGCTGCATATGGGTAACTATCAAATCGTAATTGCTTTCTGCTGCTGATAATAAACTTGAACCAATTGCAACATTATCTTGTGCAACGCTTATGGAACTTAATTGTGTATCCATTTTGGTTGCAACTGCATAACCTGCAGCATCATCACCGGCAGAATTAATTTTAAAACCTGTTGTCATACGTTCAATAGACTGATTTAATGCATCAGTTGCATCACTCAAATTCTTTTGAACGATTAACGAACCTAAATTCGTATTAATTGTTAGAGCCATTTTATTTAGATACTCCTTTCAATTTCGGGAAAATAATCCGTTATTACTCTCTTATTTAACGATACATATATTATATTCGATACTTCTTATATATATTATAACTAACTCAAAATTTCACGAAAAGTAAAATAATGCAAATTCGTTACAATTTTTCATATCCCTAAATCAAGTTCAATGCGATTGATGGTGTTTGGTTTGCTGTCGCTAACAGTGTTGCAGACGCTTGCTGTAATATTTGAGCCTTGATAAAGTTTGATGATTCTGCTGCAATATCAGTGTCTTTAACTGTTGATAAAGATGATGTTAAATTATCAAATTGTACAGTTAAAGCATCTGCGGCGGAATCAAGTCTGTTTTGGATAGCACCAATTTCAGTTTGTCTTGATGTTACTTCTGCCAGCCCCGCATCAATTGCATCTAAAGCTTGGGTTATAGTGGTATCTGTTCCGGTTGTTATATAACCAGTATAGGTTGTGCTGTTAACACCCGTTAACCCTTGGGTCGTAGCCTCATCAAATAATGCTTGTGCAAGGACAATTCTACTGTTTGCATCAGAGCCAATACCGACTTGAAGGTTAAGATCTGCTGCTACTGAACCATCAAGAAGTTTAATTCCATTATATTCTGCATTTGCAGCTACTCTATCAATTTCTGCAAATCTTGCACTAATTTCTGCGTTAATTGCTTCAATTGAATCATCTCCATAAGTATCATTAGCCGCTTGTTCCGTTAAATCTCTAATACGCTGCATATGATCAATGATAATATCATAATTACTTTCAGCTGTGGATAGTAAGCTTGAGCCTAAAGCTACATTTGATTGTGCAACAGTTGTTGAAGAAAGATCCGTTTCCATTTTGGTCGCAACGGCATAACCTGCTGCATCATCCCCTGCAGAATTAATTTTATAACCTGTAGTCATTCTCTCAATTGACTGGTTAAGTGCATCTGTCGCATTTGCAAGGTTATTCTGCACAATCAACGAACCCATGTTCGTATTGATGGTTAGTGTCATAATTTGATACTCCTTTCAAATATGTATTTTTTAAAGTAATCCTTTACTTTATTGTGACAATACTATATGTATTTATTACATATGCCCTACATCAACATTATATACTCATTATAGCAAGTTCATTTATAAAATAAAGTGTTTTAATTGTTTTTGTTACAAAACTTTACTTTTTGCCATAATAAAAAACAGCCGGTTCATTATGAACCGGCTGTTTAAAGCTTCTATTATAGATAAAAATTAAGCAATAATTTTATCTACAACACCAGCACCAACTGTACGTCCGCCTTCTCTGATAGCGAATCTCATACCTTCTTCGATAGCTACAGGAGCGATTAATTCAACTTCCATAACTACGTTATCACCAGGCATTACCATTTCGCCGTCAAATTTGATAGAACCAGTTACGTCTGTAGTTCTGATATAGAACTGAGGACGATATCCTGGGAAGAATGGAGTGTGACGTCCACCTTCATCTTTTGTTAATACGTAAACGTTAGCAGTGAATTTAGTGTGCGGGTGAATTGTACCAGGTTTTGCTAAAACTTGACCACGTTGGATTTCAGTTTTATCAATACCTCTTAACAAAGCACCGATGTTGTCACCAGCTTGACCTTGGTCAAGTTGTTTTCTGAACATTTCAACACCAGTTACAGTAGTTTTCTTAGTTTCACCAAGACCAACTAATTCAACTTCGTCACCAACTTTAACAATACCACGTTCAACACGGCCTGTAGCAACTGTACCACGACCAGTAATTGAGAAGATATCTTCAATTGGCATTAAGAATGGTTTATCCAAATCACGTTCTGGAGTTGGGAAGTAAGAATCGATAGCATCCATTAATTCCCAAATCTTATCAACCCATTTGTCTTCGCCGCGAGCGATAGAAGAGTTAGCTTGAACAGCTTCTAAAGCTTTTAAAGCTGAACCGTGGATGAAAGGAATATTGTCGCCATCAAATTCATAAGATGTTAACAATTCTCTAACTTCCATTTCTACCAATTCAAGTAGTTCTGGGTCATCAACCATATCACATTTGTTTAAGAATACTACTAAGTTAGGAACACCAACCTGACGAGCAAGTAGGATGTGTTCACGAGTTTGAGGCATTGCACCATCAGTTGCAGCAACTACAAGAATTGCACCGTCCATTTGAGCAGCACCTGTAATCATGTTTTTAACATAGTCAGCGTGGCCCGGGCAGTCAACGTGTGCATAGTGTCTGTCTTTTGTTTCGTATTCTACGTGAGCTGTAGAAATGGTTATACCTCTAGCTTTTTCTTCAGGAGCAGCATCGATTTCATCGAATTTTTTAAGTTCTGCTTGACCTGCAGCAGCTAATGTTGCTGTAATAGCAGCAGTTAATGTTGTTTTACCGTGGTCAACGTGGCCGATTGTACCGACGTTAACGTGTGGTTTCGTACGTTCATACTTTTCACGTGCCATGAGATTAATCTCCTTTTCTCTTCATGTATTTACTACGTTAACTTTATCTAAGTTTAACTCTTTATTTTATTCTATACTCTCAAATTATATTGTCAATCCTATAAAAAACACTTAAGTTCTACATTCGGGATATATTTTAGTTTTATAATGTTAAGAATTTGTTACAAACTTCTAAATAAAATGTCAATTTTTCTATGTATATATACTTTATATATACATAGAAAAAATACGAGGATAACATGAGCGATTTCACTAACGGACTCTTCGGCGGATTGACGATGGGGCTGTATAATACTACGAATATCCTGTTTGGCGGACTTACATCTTATTCGATGCATAGGTCGGGGCTTGACCCATTTATGACACTATATCCAAATTTGGAAAGTAAGAGTGGATTTTCTTCCTGGGCTCATCCATCGTATGCAACTCCAACAAATGTAATACTTAATACGGCAGGTTTAGATACAACCTGGGCACCTTTAACATCATCTATTTTTGATGCTTTCTGGGGCGGTGGATTGTCCGGCGGCGGTATATGGGGCTGGGGATTCCCGTCAGATTCCGCTCTTATGACAACCGATACATATACTCATTTAGGAGTAATTCCAGGTTTTAGAGGCTGGGCATAAATTAAAGTGTGAAGATTATATTACTTTACTTTTCTTCTTAAAGTACTACCATATACTTATAAGAAGGGTAGGATATGTACAATATAAAATCAAATAAAGCCGAAGAATTTATTTCTGATACTGAAATTTTAGATACAATTGAGTATGCAGAAAAAAATAAAAATAATGTTGAATTAATAAATAAAATTCTTGAAAAAGCAAAAAAAATGAATGGTTTGACGCATCGTGAAGCATCTGTATTGCTTGCTTGCGATATCGAAGAAAAAAATCAAGAAATTTTTAAGCTTGCAAATGATATAAAGCAGGCATATTACGGAAACAGGATTGTAATGTTTGCTCCTTTATATCTTTCTAATTATTGTGTAAATGGCTGTGTTTACTGCCCTTATCATGCTAAAAATAAACATATTCCCCGCAAAAAGATGACTCAGGAGGAAATCAAAGCAGAGGTTATTGCCCTGCAAGATATGGGACATAAGCGGCTTGCAATAGAAACAGGAGAAGATCCGGTTAATAACCCGATTGAATACGTTCTTGAATCTTTGAAAACAATTTATGGTGTCCACCACAAAAACGGTGCCATAAGGCGTGCGAATGTCAATATTGCTGCAACAACCGTTGAAAATTATCGAAAACTCAAAGAAGCAGGAATCGGAACATATATTCTGTTTCAAGAAACATACAACAAAGAACGATACGAAAAACTCCATCCAACCGGCCCTAAACATAATTATGCTTACCATACAGAAGCTATGGATAGAGCAATGGAAGGCGGTATTGATGATGTAGGGTTAGGTGTATTATTTGGTCTTTCAACTTATAAGTATGAGTTTGCGGGCTTATTAATGCATGCAGAACACCTGGAAGCAGTACACGGTGTCGGACCTCATACAATCAGTGTTCCGAGAATTAGAAAAGCAGATGATATTGATCCTTCTGCTTTTGAAAACGGCATTGATGACGATACTTTTATAAAAATAGTTGCTTGTATAAGAATTGCAGTGCCTTATACCGGCATGATTATATCAACCCGTGAATCGAAAGAAGTCAGAAATAAAGTTCTTCATCTCGGAGTATCGCAAATTAGCGGCGGGTCAAAAACAAGTGTCGGCGGCTATGCTAACCCATCTGATGAAGCAGAAGAATCTTCTCAATTTGATGTTACAGACAGACGTCCTTTAGATGAGGTTATAAAATGGCTTTTGGAATTAGGTTATATTCCTAGTTTCTGTACGGCCTGTTACAGAAAAGGAAGAACCGGTGACAATTTTATGGATGTATGCAAGGCTAAAAATATTCATAATTTCTGTCATCCGAATGCACTGTTGACACTAAAAGAATATTTAGAAGATTATGCATCAGAAGAAACGAAAAAAGCCGGTGATAAACTAATTGAAATAGAAGTTGAAAAAATAGAAGATGAAACAATGAAATCTATTACAAAAGAAAACCTTAAAAAAATAGAAGAAGGTCAAAGAGATTTTAGTTTCTAGAGAACAATATGCAAATGAAAATTGATAAACACTATTTACTGGATTTGTATAATAAAGATTTAGATGAACTTTTAAAGATTTCATCTAAATATGTTTCTAATAATATTGAGTTTTGTTCTCTTGTAAACGCAAGAAACGGCAAGTGTTCTCAAAATTGTAAATACTGTGCACAAAGTTCACATTATAGAACTGATATAGAAGACTATCCTTTGATATCTCCGAATGAGGCTAAAAAAGCTGCAATGGAATCAAAATCTCACGGGGCAGCAAGGTTTGCCATTGTTACAAGCGGAAAAAGTCCTGATGAAGAGGATTTTAACAAAGTATTGGATTTAATAAAAGCAGTAAATGAAATAGATGGTATTAAAAGTTGTGCCAGTATTGGAATTTTAACGGAAGAACAGGCAAAAGTTCTTAAAGAGGCCGGTTTAAAAAGATTTCACCATAATATTAATACATCTGAAAGTTATTATCCGTCAGTTTGTACAACGCATGATTGGCAGGATAGGTTAAATACCTGCAAACTTGTTAAAAAATACGGAATGGAACTTTGCTGCGGCGTTATTCTTGGAATGGGTGAATCAGTTGAACAAAGAGTTGAAATGGCATTAGAGCTTGCAGAAATTCAGCCGGATTCTATTCCAATAAATATTTTGATGCCGATTGAAGGAACCCCATTTCAGGATTATCATGATAAAATTGATGAAGAAAATATCTTGAGGACTCTTGCGATATTTAAGATAGCAAACCCGAAAGCTGTACTGCGGTTCTGCGGCGGCAGGATGAGATTATCGGAAGAAAATCAGGAACTGGCTTTGAAAACAAGTGTTGAGGGAATTCTAACCGGAAATTATCTTACGACAACCGGCAAAACTCCTGAAGAAGATATTAAAACAGTTAAAAAACTCGGGAAAAAATTAATGGAGAATTGATGGACAAAGAGATTCAAAAAATAAAAGAGCAAATTGATGATAAAAAAACAGTTCTTTTACCCCAAAGTATGAACTCTGATTGCTATGCAGTTTATTCAAGAGAAGTTTATCCAAATCCTGAAAAAGAACTTTTGGTTGATGGAAAGGCGTATAAGCATCGCTTGTATTTTTACAAAAAGAATCTAAAATCAAGTTCTGACAAAATTTTAACGTTTATTTTCTTAAACCCGGGATGTACGAATCATGTTGAACCTGATAAAAACATTGATAGATGTCTTGATTTGGCAGGAGATAAGTATGGCGCAATAGAGATATTTTCTATTTTTACCCTTCGTACGGTTGATAAAATAGATGCGGTGTCAGAAGATGCTATGCTTGATGCTATGCGTGCGGATTTGTCTAAAAATGATATTGTATTAGCCTATGGAGATAGGCTGGAACGAACAGAAAAATATCCTGATATGACTGATGAAGATTTAGAAAAAATTAACAAAGTGCGGGATATAAAAATAAACCAACTTTTGGATTTTTTACATTCTGACAAACAACGAATATCTAAAATATATGTGTTAGATTCAAACGAATTAAAAGAAATAAATAAATAAAATAAAGCCATGTGATTTTATTTACACATGGCTTTATTAATTAAAATTTTCAATTTCTATTTTGAAATTTGGCTCATTACTTCATCAGCGAAGTTATCGTTGCGTTTTTCAAGACCTTCACCAAGAACGAATCTTTCAAACTTAACGATATCAAGTTTGCCTGAAATTAGTTGTTCAATAGTAACATCCGGATTTTTAACAAATGGTTGTTCTAATAAACATTTTTGAGCCATTAATTTATTAACACGTCCTTCAACGATTTTTGCTCTGATAGCTTCAGGTTTTTTAGCCAAATCTTCTTTACCCATTTCAACTTCTGTTTCGTGTTGGATAACTTCTTGAGGGATATCTTTTCTTGAAACGAATTCAGGAGCAGAAGATGCAATATGTAAACAAATATCTTTTGTTAATTCAGCATCAGCTGCTGTTGTTTCAAGAAGAACACCGATTTTACCGTTGTGGATATAAGATGCTACATTACCTTCGTAGCGAGAAAATCTTCTGATAGTGATTTTTTCACCGATAGAAGCGATTTTTTCTTTTAATACGTCAGAGATTACTTTACCGCATTTAGGACAAGTAAGAGCTTCTAATGCAGCAACATCTGCAGGGTTCATTTTTGCAACTAGTTCTGCTAAACCTTTTGCTAAATCGATGAATTCTTGGTTTTTAGCAACAAAGTCTGTTTCGCAGTTAACTTCAATAACTGCACCGCAAGAATCATCAACATAAGATTCAACTCTGCCTTCTGCAGCAATTCTGCCCATTTTCTTTTCAGCAGAAGCAATACCTTTTTGGCGGAGTACTTCCATTGCTTTTTCCATATCGCCATCAACTTCTACCAATGCTTTTTTAGCATCCATCATGCCTGCACCGGTTTTATCACGAAGTTCTTTAACCATTGTAGCTGTAACGTTCATTTATTCTTTCTCCTTATAAATTTATGAAAAAAGAACGAGGAGAACCTCGCTCTTTTTAGTTTAAAACATTATACATTAGCAGGTTCTTCAGAATTTACTTCTTCTGTTACGCCTGCGTCTTCTGCTTTGATAGATTCAATTTTACCTGTGTTAGCTTTAGCTTCTTTTAACTGTCTGCCTTCAATAACTGCATCAGCCAGTTTAGAAGTGATTAATTTAACTGAACGGATAGCATCATCATTACCAGGGATGATATAGTTGATACCTTCAGGATCAGCGTTGGTATCTGCTAAACAGATAATAGGAATATTTAATTTATTAGCTTCTGCAATAGCAATAGCTTCTTTCTTTTGGTCTACAACGAAAATTAAATCAGGAAGACCTCTCATTTCTTTAATACCGCCTAAAGTTCTGCTTAATTTTGCAACTTGTCTTGCAATTTGAGCTTGTTCTTTTTTAGGTAATTTTTCAACGTGACCGCTTGAAATGAAATCTTCTAATTCTCTTAACTTATTAACTCTTGTTCTGATAGTTTCAAAGTTTGTAAGCATACCGCCTAACCATCTTCTGTTGATATAGTAAGCGCCTGCTCTTTTAGCTTCTTCTGTAACAACTTCTGACGCTTGTTTTTTAGTGCCGACAAACAAGATGTTTTTATTTCTTGCAGCGTAATCTCTAACAACTTCGTATGCTTTATCTAATAAATCAGTTGTTTTTCTTAAATCTAATACATAAATACCGTTTCTTGCCCCGTAAATGTATTGTTTCATTTTTGGGTTCCAGTGTTGTGTTTGGTGTCCGAAGTGAACGCCTGCTTCTAATAATTCAATCATTGATGCTACTGCCATAGCATTTTCTCCTTATAATTAATGTGTTTTACTACGGGCTACCTGTTCCATCTTTGTATAAAGACTAGGGTTTTCCCTATCGAACCAGTGTAACCATTAGATATCGTAGTATAAACATGCTTTTTCGACAAGAGCATGTGTTACGGGATGTTAACGAATAAATTTCATACAAGTATAAAGTTGTATAGTTATAAATTTATATGAATTAATTTACATTCAACTGTTCAATCGGACAGGGTTTTTTATTTATTTTTTTGGAGTAAAATTAAAATTGTGATAGTAAAAGAGGGTTTAATGTTGAAAGTATTTGATTCATATTTCAATAAATTAGAAGAGTTTAAGCCGATAGAAGATAATAAAGTCAAAATGTATGTTTGCGGGCCAACAGTTTATGATAATGCACATTTAGGACATGCAAGATGTTATATAACCTGGGATGTTTTATACAGATACTTAAAATTTAAAGGGTACGATGTAACATACTGCCGCAACGTAACTGACGTTGATGACAAAATTCTTAAAAAGGCTGAAACGGAAAATAAAACACCGGAAGAAGTTTCTAGTTTCTGGTACAAAAAGTTTACTGAAAGTATGAATAAATTAAATAACCTTAAACCGGATATTGAACCGTTCGCTACCAAAACTTTAGGTGAAATGATTTCGATTGTTAAAGATTTGATTAACAAAGGTTTTGCATATGAAGTTGACGGGGATGTTTATTTCAGAGTTTCTAAATTCCCGCAATACGGTATGTTATCCAAGCAGCCTATTGATTCTCTGGTAAGCGGTGCAAGAGTTGAAGTTGGTGATAAAAAAGAAAGTCCTCTGGATTTTGCACTTTGGAAAAAAGATGAAAAATTCGGGTACAATTCTCCTTGGGGCAAAGGCAGACCAGGCTGGCATATTGAATGTTCCGCTATGATAAGAAAACATTTAGGCAAGACTATTGATATTCATGCAGGCGGTGCAGATTTGATATTCCCGCATCACGAAAATGAAATTGCCCAGTCAGAATGTGCAAACGGCTGCAAATTCGTAAACTACTGGATGCATAACGGTTTTGTAACTATTAATAAAGAAAAGATGTCAAAATCATTAGGAAACTTTTTAACAATAGACGATTTGCTCAAAAATTATGATGCAAATACAATCAGATTCTTTATTTTAACAAACCATTACAGAATGCCGGTTGAATTTTCGGATGAAGCACTTCAATCCGCAGCAGCAGGTGTAAAACGTATGTTGAATGCAAAACAAACACCTGTTGATGAAACTCTTGATATAACTAAAACAGATGAGTATAAAGAATTCGTAAATGCTATGGATGATGATTTGAATACATCAAAGGCTCTTGCTGTATTATTTGATTTGGCTAATAAAGCAAACAAAGACGTGGAAGGTGCATTTACTATTCTTTATAAACTTGCTGGTGTATTAGGTTTTAGTTTCACTAAACCGGAATTATCAGAAGATGAAATAAAGAAAATTCTTGAAAATGTAAGTAATGAACTTGGCAAAAATTATTCTTTAATGGATGAGATAATAGAAGATAGAAAACAAGCCAGAGCTGATAAAAATTGGGAGATTGCAGATAAAATAAGAATCGCATTGGATAATCAAAATATTGTCCTGAAAGATTCTAAAGAAGGTACAACGTGGGAAGTAAAATAAGTAAAATACTTATATCATTAGTTTGTATTTTTATTTTAACATTTGGAATTACAAGTGTTAGTGCAAGACAATCAGAAACTTCTGCATCACCTATCATTCGTGTTGGAATTATGGATAATAATTTCAGAACGTTAGAAAGAAAATCAGTTGTATTATATGGTACATCTCATTGTTATGTATGTGATCCTGATACAAAAAAAACAATAATAAAAGTTTCTCCGTATGAAAATATGCCGTTTGAAATAAATCAGGGAATTGTTGAATTAAAGATGGATGACTGTGCAGAGATTTATAAATCAACAAAGGGTTTTGTCGTTTGCTGTCCTGATGGTTTTATCGGTGTTCAGGGTTTAAAACGTCGTGGAAAACAGGCTTTATACAGAGGTGCATTTAGTATTCAAAAAAATACTAAACCAAATGTTTTGTATTTGATTAATTTGATTGAATTAGAAGATTATCTAAAAGGTGTTGTATCAAATGAAATGCCTTATTATTTTGGATTGGAAGCTATTAAGGCTCAGGCGGTTGCTGCCAGAAATTATGCAATAAAACCAAGAACAAAGGTTTCTAAAGCTTATGATGTTGTAGATAGTGTGGCAAGTCAGGTTTATTTTGGCTACAACACTGAAACAGAATCAGGTAACAGGGCCGTAAAAGAAACAGAAAATATTATCGCAATGTATAATAATGAACCGATACTTGCACTTTATTGTTCAAGTGCGGGCGGTTATACCGAAAACTATTCTTATGCATTTTCTGACCCTGATACAAAAGAGTTTCCGGCACCTTTAAAACCATATTTAATTGCAAAACCTGATTTACAGACAATAAAACCTTTAAATAGAGAAGAAGGAGCGTATGAGTTTTATACAAAGAAACCGGCATCTTATGATGTAGAAACACGTTATTACCGCTGGACAAGAACCTGGACAAGAGAAGAATTAGAGAAAGTTTTAAAACAAAACCTTGTAACTCAGTCGAAAATGGGATTTGTAAAACCGGTCTTTTGTAATAATACAAATTTTGGAACTTTAAAAAATATAAAAGTTATAAGAAGAGGAAATTCCGGTAAGATTATTTACCTTGATATAGTGACAACTGAAGGCAAATACAGAGTTGCAAAAGAACTTGTAATCAGAAGATTGTTTACAAAAGACGGTAAGGCTCTACCGAGTGCGAATGTTGTATTTAAACTTGATACAGACAGTTTTGATAGTATTACAACAATCACTGCCTATGGCGGAGGTTTTGGGCACGGTGTCGGTATGAGTCAGTATGGTGCAAATTATATGGCTCAAAAACTTAAAAAGAGTTTTGTAGATATTCTGAAACATTATTATACCGGTATTTATCTTGCGACGGTTCCGGTTGAGATTGATAAAACGGTTGTGGAACAAAAATTTTATCCGCCGTCTGATAAAGCTTTGATTTATATTGCGGACAGAAAAGGTTTAAATGCTTTGCAGGTCGTTATAAACGGCAAAACTTGCAACTTTGATTTAAGCAAATCTTTAAATATTCAAAAGTGCGAACTTGATATTTCACCATATATTAAAAAGGGCAGAGAAAATAAAATTCTCTTTGTGCCGGCATGTCAAAATAGAAATGTTACAAATAACTTAAGTAAAAGTAATATAAAAATTAGTTTATACATAAAATTTTTATAATAGAATAAGGAAATGGAAGAATCGGAAGTAAAGAAAACTGAACATGGGACGGGAATTTTAAAAGCAGCATGGATGATAGCACTAGTTACAGTGTTAAGCAAGTTAGTTGGCTTTTTACGTGATGTTGTAACTGCAAAATATTACGGGGCATCTATCGTATCAGATGCTTATTTTTATGCTTATCAGATACCGTCTTTTGCTATTATCTTATTAGGTGGCGTTGGCGGACCTTTCCATAGTGCAACTGTTGCTGTTTTTACAAAATTGATTCCCGACTTGGACAAAAAACCGACAGAATTTGTAAATAGGCTTTATAATACTTTTTTGGTTTTGAGTGTTTTATTTTTCTCTGCGCTCGGACTTTTGTGTTATGTATTTTCCCATCAAATAATGGGAATTATTATATCTAACGGAACACCTGAATTAATATCTCTTGCGGCACTGCATTTGAGAATTATGACTCCGGTATTTATAGTCGGAGGTATTGTAGGAATTTATTATGGTCTTTTGATTACTTATAAAAAATTCATGCTTCCGAATTTTTCACCAATGGTTATGAGTGTAGTAATTATTGTTGCTGTTTGTATGGCTAAGAATGATAACCTCGGACTTGTTCTTGCCTGGGCAACAACTATTGGTGCAATATGCCAATTTTTACTTCAATTTCCTCAAATTAGAAAGATTGGATTCAGATTCCGCCCGAATTTTGATTTTAAACATAATGTTGAATTAAAATCCCTATGCGAACTCTTAATCCCTGCGGTATTTAGTTCAACAATCGGACAGTTACATATTTATGTAGATATGTTTTTTACATCTTCATTAAGAGAAGGAGCCTGGACAGCTTTAGGATATGCAAATAGGATTTTCCAGTTCCCTGTCGGGATTCTGGTAACTGCATTTTTAGTTCCTTTGTTTCCGTTATTTACAAGACTTGTTGCACAAAAAGATATGGATGGTATAAAATCATATTTCAATAAAGGTGTCGGACTTTTGTTCTTTGTTGCAATACCGATAATTGTCGGGATATTAGTTTTAGGATTGGATTGTGTCAGACTTGTTTTTGAACGTGGTGCATTTACGTATAGTGACTCTTTAATGGTATTTGATGCATTATTATATTTGTCATTTTCTATAATACCTTATGTATTTAGAGATTCTATAACAAGAGTATATTATGCATTTGATGATTCAAAGACTCCATTTATGATTGCTACATCTTCAATAATTTTGAAATTTTTATTTAATTACATATTTATTTCAAGACTCGGCTGGCAAATCGGCGGAATTACGCTTTCTACATCACTTGTTACTTTGTATAATGCAGTTATTTTAGGTGTCTTAATGTCAAAAAAAGTTAAGATGGCATATAAAGATTTGTTTATGAATCTTTTGAAGATGTCATTTGTTGGATTTATAACTCTTGTAATTTGTTATATCTCAGCTATGTTTGCAGTAAATCTTTCAATTATCTTGCGTTTAATATTGATAGGTATAGAAATGGCTGCAGTTTATTTAGGGTTGAGTTATTTGTTCAAAGTTAACTATATCGGCGAAATATTTTCACGTATTTTATCAAAAGTAAAAAGGGTTTAGTATGGTATTAAGTTTAGACTTAAAAAATAAAATCAGATATGTTTTAGAACATGATGGTGTAATTTCTTTTGTAACAGATACTGTCTGGGGGTTAGGATGTCTGCCGGAGAGCGAAAAAGCGGTTAAAAAGATTTACGAAATCAAGGGACGAGAGAAAGAAAAACCATTAATTTTAATGTCAGATGATACTTATCCGTTGCTGGATTATATCAAAGATGTTCCCAAAATTGCACAAAAGATGATGAAACAATATTTACCCGGAGCATTGACTCTCGTTGTTCCAAAAAGTGAAAAAACACCGGATTATATAACTTCAGGATTACCGACTGTTGGTGTAAGAGTTCCGGATAATGAAGTTTTTCAAGAAATATGCAGATGTGTTGATACAAGAGTTCTTGCTACAACAAGTGCAAATTTGTCACATGAACCTGCAGCATTAACTTATCAAGAGGCGGTAAATTATATTGGCGATAAAGCGGATTTTGTGATAGAAGATTTTGGATGTACTGCAAAAGGTATTGCTTCTACGGTTGCAGGATTTAAAGATGATGAGATTATTGTTTACCGTCAAGGTGAAATTTTGTTGTAATTAGTATTTATATTATATAGTTAAATAATTTTTTATGAGTTTTTGGGAGTCAAATTTTTAAATATAAGAATAAGTAAATCTGCTTGTTTAATTTGTTTGGGTTTTGTCAAGTAATTATTAAATAATGTAACAAAAATACACTTAATCACTTCATGAAAATATATTTATGAGTTATAATAAGTATATAAGAGTAATTTAAGGATTGTATCGTCATTTAAAAAATAAATTGGTGAGTATTTAATCACGAGGATTAAAACTTCCACTTTGAAAGGAGTTAATTATGGCTCTTACTATCAATACAAATCTTGGGTCGTTGATTGTTCAAAAAAACCTGGATGATGCGACAAAGGCATTAAATCGTTCAATTGAACGTATGACAACAGGTTTCAAGATTAATTCAGCAGGTGATGATGCCGCAGGTTATGCTGTTGCAACAAAAATGGATACTCAGTTAAGTTCTATAAGTGTTGCGCAAGATAATGTTGCAATCGGTTCAAGCTTGTTATCAACGGCAGAAAGTAATTATGATTTGATAGTAACCCATATGCAGCGTATAAGAGACTTGACTGAAGAAGCCGCAAACGGTACTTACGGTCAAGATTCTATTGATGCAATTAAAGCCGAAGTTACTGCTCGCTGGGATGAAATAAATAGAATTGCGGCAAGTACCGAGTTTAACGGTATAAAATTGTTAGACGGTTCAGCAGGTGCAATTAATCTTCAAATAGGTGTTGATTCTACAGCAAATAGCAGATTGGCTTTGGATGCTGCTTTATTTGATGAAGCTACAGCAGAAGAGCTTACTGCAGTTGCCAAAAACACATTCTTAGGCTATTTTACCGTTGGCGGTACAAATTATACTACTGCTCTGGATGCAATAGATAAAGCATTGGATGAAGTAACTACACGTCAAACAAATATTGGTGCAATACAAAACAGACTTGATTCAGCTGCAGACGCATTGGATGTACAATATTCAAATGTTACATCATCATTATCAACTATTAAGGATGCGGATGTAGCAGCGGAATCATCAGAATATATTAAGGCTCAGATATTACAACAAGCATCAGCTTCATTGTTGTCTACAGCCAACCAAACTCCATCTATAGCTCTTAACTTGATTTAATCACCTTAGATGAAGTAAAAACAAGCTTAGTTGTTGATTGAATTCGGGTGCGGTATTTTGCCGCACTTTTTATTATGTTTAACTAGCAAAAAAAATTTTTACGTGTTTTATATGTGTGTAGGAGTTTCCCATGAAAATATTACCCCAATCAGTGTATCAAACAATATTACACTCAAGTAATAAACAATCAATTAAGCAAAATAGCAAATTAAATGTTGATTCTGTTCAATTGAGTAATATGTCAAAAAATCCGGATTATGTTCCTGCAAAAATGCTTTTGTCTTTATTGAATAGTACATTAAGCGGCAAAAAGGCGGATGCTTCATTGTTCACAGACAGAAGTTATGAAGATTGGGTTAGAATGTATAATTTAGGACATGATAATGCAGTAACTCCTTTATTATTGGACGGTTTAAAAAATACTCCTGAGATAAAAATTCCGGATGATGTTTTAGAAAATATGAAATTAACAACAGATTTTGCAAAGCGTTATCATATGAAACAAGAAAAAATATTGGGAGAAGTAATTCAATTATCAGCAGAGAATGGTATTGCGACAGTACCTATTAAAGGTCTTGGTTTTTCTTTGAATTATCCTGACCCTCAAAAAAGATTTGGTGGAGATATCGATGTATTTAATTTCAAGCTTGGTGAAGATTCTTCAAAACCAGAAAATAATATGTCACACGCATTTGATGATATTTTTGTCAAAAAAGGTTATACGATAAAAGACAATAATCCAAAACATAGTGAATTTCACTATAAAGGTATGCCTATAGAAAACCATAGAAATTTTCTTGATGTAGATAATAAATATAACATACCGGATATGAAAAAATTAAATGATTACTTATTTAAGGTTCTTAATCCTACAGAAAAAGTTTTGCCTATGGGAACAAAAACTTTAGTTCCTTCAAAAGAGTTTAACAATGTATTTTTAGCATTTCATTCTATGACCCATTTTATTTTAGGCGGGATTAATTTCCATCATCTTTCAGATTGGGCTGTTCATATTAAGAAAAATTCACTTGTAATACCAGAAGAAGTAAAAGGTACTATTCTTGAAAAGTTTATGTATGCGATGACTAATCTTTCAAATAAGTATTTAGGAACTAATGTAAAAGCTCCTCAAAATAAAAAACTTGAAGATGCAATTTTTAGTAAAATGTTGGATCCAATGGATAACTATTCTGGTTTTAGAATTCCAAGACCGGAAACAAAAAATCCGTTAAAGGTTTTAATGTACAAGTATAACGTAATAAAAACAGAAGAATCAAGAAAAGCAGAATTGTTAGGGCCGCAAATGGGTTCTGTAAAAAAAGCATTGTTCAAATCGGTTAAGGCTCATATTGCAAGTCCAAAAACATTTTTACATTTGTTCAAGCTTATTTAACCTTTAAGATATAATGTTTTAATCAAATTATCTTCTAAAAGTTTTTTATCATGTTTTTTTGATTTTGCATCATTAATCATAATGCTAAAAGCATATTTATGACCGTTTTGTGTTGCAATATAACCTGTTATTGTACTTACATTTGCTAACGTTCCTGTTTTTGCTTTGAGATTTCCTTTCAGGTAGAGTAATCTGTCTGCCATTGTACCTTCTCCTGATGTTGCCATCATTGGCTCCAGTTCTTCTCTATTTAATATAAGAAAATCAGTCATAAAATCTGATACCATAAGATTATTTTTAGAAACACCGCTTGCATCAACAATATGAATTTGTGAATCATCAAGATTCATTCTTTTGCAGTAATCATTAAACATTTCTTTTCCTGCTTCAAATGTTCCGGTTGAGTGTTTGTATTTACCGCCTGCAAGTTTAAATAGTGTTTCTGAAACATAGTTATCACTGTTTTTTAAGATATCAGTTTTAGCTTGTGAGATATTATGACTTACTTTATCAATAAGAGAATACTCTTTTGTTAGTTTTTTATTATAAAATACTCCGCTGTTACTTTTTTGATTATCTATAAGAGCATCAGTTAATCTTAGTTTAAAATATTTTTTTGGACTGTTGACAGGGATTAATATTGTAACAGTTTTATTTATAGTCCCTGTTAAAGTTACAATATCAGGAGCTTCATAACTTTTCTTTTCTATTTTATATGATGTGGAATCACCGGTTATGACCTGATTGATGAAAGATATCGGATAATCTTTTTCAAATATGATATTTACAGAAGCCTCTTTTATTGTTGGTTCCATAAATATTTTTATTGTATTTCTATCAATATTATATGCACTGAATTTTGGCATCAGAGGATTAATGTCGTCATCCCATTGCCAGCCTTCGCCCCATTCTTGTTTATCAATAATAGAGTCATCAATATATATTGCTTTGACTTCCGCAGGCATTTTTTTGGTTAATTGTTTAAGGTCATTTGTTTTTAAATATGGATCTGCGCCGAGAACGATTAAGTAATTTCCGGCTTTATCTTTATAAAGTTTAGTTTCAAAATTGTAATCTTCTCCAAGCGTTTTAATTGCAGGAAGTGTGGTAACAATTTTTTGTGTTGATGCCGGCGGCATTGGAACGGTTTGATTTAATTCGTAAATAACCTTTTTATCATTAAGGGATTTAATTGATATCGATATACATCCTTTTCTTACATTTGAATTGGATATTACAGTATTTAAATCCTTGCTTATATCCTGAGCAAAACAAGAATTTGTTGTCATAATAGAAAAAAATAATACTAAGGCTGCAAAGAATTTATTCATATAATACCTCATAAGTTTTTTGTATATCCTTTAGAACAGTACATTTATCTCTAAATGAATACATTTCATTAAGTCCTATTGTTGCAGATATGATGCCTTCTGAGTCAAAAATTTCATCTAAAATATTTCCGCTGTAATCATATATAATTGAATGTCCGAGATTTTTTGCGCCTGTCGGTAAATCCCCTGTTTGAGTCAGGGCAACCATATATGTTTGGTTTTCGACCGCTCTAGCCTGTGTCAAAGAATTCCAATGAATTGCTCTTGATAATGGCCAGGCAGCCATATTTACAAGTATATCTGCTCCGGCTTTTCTGTACGCTCTGTAAATTTCAGGAAAACGAATATCATAACATATTGTTAATCCTATTTTTACACCTTCAATATCAACCATTACAGGGTTTTCACCTTTTGTAATGTATGAACCTTCAGAATCATCGTAGTATGAATATAGATGATTTTTGTTGTATGTAGCGATTAATTTACCTTCTCTATTAATTACCGGACAAGTGTTGTAATATTTGTCATTGATTTTTTGTACAATACTACCGCCGAGAATATTGGTATTATATTTTCTGGCAAATTCTGATAAAAAATCAATTGTTTCGCTTGTTTTAATTTCTTCTGCGGCATCTATAAATTTATCACATGCCCACCCTACATTCCATAACTCCGGCAGAATGAGTATATCAGTTCCAGGTTTAATATATTGGTTAATGAGTTTTTCAACTTTTTCAAAATTAGCATTTTTATTCCCAATAACAGATTCCATTTGGATTGCTGTTATGTTTATTTTTTCCTTGTCCATATTCCGAATTTGAATACCTCTTTATATTTTTGAGGAGCTTGTTTTTCAAGTTCTTCGAGTGATTTTTCAACTTTAAGTCTTATTTCTTCATCCTGTTCATCGGTGTTATTAGGGTTAACATAAATAGGTTCTCCGTATAAATTAATCAAGTTTGTTGCAAAAAATGGTAATCTAAAACTATCCCAGGTCGGAAATTTTAAGAATGTAGGATTTTCTGAGTACCAGTATACCGGAACAATTGGAGTCCCTGATAATTTTGCAATTTTTACAACACCATCTTTAACTACTTTAACAGGACCGCTTGGGCCATCAACCATAATTGCTCCGGAATTTCCGTGTTTGAGTTCATTTATCATGTGAAGGCTGGCTTCTGCTGCTCCTTTTTTACCTTTTGAACCTCTTACGACTTTGAATCCCCATTTTTCACATACTTTAGCAATAATTTCTCCATCACGGGAACGGCTAATCATTACGTTAACTTTTTCTCTATTAGGGAAGCCGTGTACACAACACTGATGTGCATGCCACATTGCATATATACAATTTGGAACATCTGGATGATTAACATTTTGTATATTAGTAAAAAACTCTTGAATCTTGAATATTGAATAAATAAAATGAGAGATTTTTTCTCCATTTAAATTATGAAAAACTCTAACCATATGACGATTTTACTACAATCAATGAATATTCGCAAATTTATTTATTAATAATTAAAAAAAAGGGTAACAGATTTACTCTATTACCCTTTTAACTTTATTTATTTAATTTCGTTAATACCTTTAGTTTTAATTTCATCTAAGAGTTTGTTTATGAAATCGTCGACATTAAATACGCCGATTTGACCAACTCCTCTTTTTCTGACTGCAAGAGAATTTGATTCTTTTTCTTTGTCACCGACAACACAGACATAAGGTACTTTATGATCTTGCAGAGCTTCTCTGATTTTGTAATTCATACTTTCAGAGCGGTCGTCAAGTTGTACTCTGATACCTTGCGCACGCATTTTTTTGTAAACTTCTTCTGCGTAATCAGTGTGTTTATCGTTAGATATCGGAACGATTGTGACTTGATTTGGTGCAAGCCAAGCAGGGAATGCACCGGCGTAATGTTCAATTAAGATACCATGGAATCTTTCCATAGATCCAAACACAACTCTGTGTAACATAACAGGAGTTTTCATACTTCCGTCTTTGTCTTGATATTTTATACCAAAACGTTCAGGAAGGTTGAAATCAAGTTGTATTGTTGCACATTGCCAAGTTCTTCCGATTGCATCTTTTACTTTGAAATCGATTTTTGGGCCGTAAAATGCTCCGTCCCCTTCATTAATATCGTATTTCATCCCGCGTTTGTCCATTGCCTCTTTAAGTCCTGCTTCTGCAAGTTCCCAGTTGGCAAGTTCCCCAACGTAGCTTTCTGGACGGGTTGAGAGTTCGACTTCAAAATTCATGTTGAATATCTTCATTGTATCTGATACAAAATCAATAATTTCGTTGATTTCTCCAACGAGTTGTTCAGGAGTACAGAAAATATGTGCATCGTCTTGAGTAAATCCTTGAACACGTGTCAAACCTGCCAGAGCTCCGGATTTTTCCTTTCTGTAAACAGTTCCGAGCTCTGCCATTCTAAGAGGCAGTGAACGGTAAGAATGTCTGTTTGCTTGATAAATCAAAATATGGAACGGACAGTTCATCGGTTTTACTACAAATTGGTCATCAGTATCTTCATCTTTTTGGATAAAGAACATATTTTCTTTGTAGTGATCCATGTGTCCTGAAATTTCCCAGAGTTTGGATTTTGCAATCTGAGGAGTGTTAACAATTACATAACCTCTTTTTCTGTGTTCTGTTCTCCAGTAGTTTTCAATTTCTTCTCTTACAACTGCAAGATTAGGGTGCCATAGTACAAGTCCTCCGCCTATTTCTTCTCTTACGGAGAATAAATCCAGTTGTTTGCCAAGTTTTCTGTGGTCACGTTTTTCTGCTTCTTCAAGGAAAGTCAGATAACTTTGTAAATCTTCTTTGTTCCAGTATGCAGTTGCATAAATTCTTTGGAGCATTTTATTTTTTTCGTCACCTCTCCAATA
Source organism: Candidatus Gastranaerophilales bacterium (assembly GCA_944324835.1). Classification (GTDB taxonomy): domain Bacteria; phylum Cyanobacteriota; class Vampirovibrionia; order Gastranaerophilales; family Gastranaerophilaceae; genus UMGS1585. Next base: position 2,380 of record CALUXV010000015.1, on the reverse strand, counting down.
TGCACCTGCAACTTTTAATAATTTTATTGCGTTACCTTTAATATATGATGTGTTAGGAACGTGCGGACCTGCGCAAAGGTCGTTGAATAGTACGTTTCCGTCTTTGTCTTTTGTAAGATAAAGTGTCGGATTATCGTTCCTGTGTTCTTCTAAAAGTTCAGCTTTGTAGATTTCACCTTCAGCTTTAAATTCTGCAATTTGTGCATCAACATCTTCTACATTAACTTTTTCGAATGTTAGATTTTGTTTGAGAATACTTTTCATTTCTTCTTCAATTTTTTCCAAATCGTCGTGAGTGAATGAGTATCCGTCAGTTAAATCAAAATCATAGTAGAATCCGTCAGCTGTAGAAGGCCCGATAGCCAACTTTGCTTGCGGGAACAGCTTCTGAACAGCTTGAGCCATGATGTGTGATGCTGAGTGTCTAAGAATAGACAAAGTTTCGTTGTTTTTTTCCATAATAATCTTTCTGTCCTTTGGGTGTTTGGTAAATTTAAAGTAATAACAACAACATTCGTTTTACTTCGAACCGGCTTAATTTATGGTTCATTTACCCCCGGGGTGGACCCCCCTAACTGTACAATTTTTATTATATCACTATTTCCCATATCTGCGGTGTCTATTATGAAATTCTTCTATAGCCATTGCAAGAGTATCTTTATTAAATTCAGGCCAGTATTCTTGCATAACAAGAATTTCAGCATAGGCAATCTGCCATAATAGATAGTTGGATATTCTTTTTTCTCCGCCTGTTCTGATTAATAAATCAGGATCTGGCATATGGGATGTATATAATTCATTTGCAAAGGCTGTTTCATTTATATCTGTTACAGATATTTCACCTGTTGTAATTTTTTTTGCAAGTTTTTTTGCTGCAGTAACAATTTCATCTCTTGCTCCGTAATTAAATGCAATTTGAAGATGAACACCGGTGTTATTTTTAGTGACATCAATTGCGTGATATAGAATTTCCTGAAGCTTTGGAGCAAGTCTGGTTAAGTCTCCGAGGAATGTTATAACAACGTTATTTGCATCTAGTTCTGATAATTCATTTTTGATAGTGTGTCCTAAAAGATTCATAAGGAAATCTACTTCTTCAGGTTTTCTGTTCCAATTTTCTGTTGAGAATGCATAAACCGTAAGATATTTAATTCCAAAATCGTTGCAGGCATATACTGCTGCCTTTAGTGCATCAACACCTTTTTTATGTCCGACAGCTGATGGCAGGCCTTTGTTTTTTGCCCAGCGTCTGTTGCCATCCATGATTATTGCGATATGTTGTAAATTAGTTTCTTTAACTATTTCTCTTATTTCGTCAGTGTTTGTTTTTTCTGAATAAATCGTTTTCATAAATTTCCTCAAAAATTATTATAACCTAAAAAATAAAAATATGATATTATTGTTCTATGTTAAAAAAATTTCTCGGAAAAATATCAATTCATTCTGTATTAATATTTGTGTCATTATTGTCGATATTTCCTTTTATATGGTTGATATCAACTTCTTTAAAAGGTGTTAATGAAAATATTTTTGCATATCCTCCGACAATAATTCCAACAGATTTTACTTGGGATAATTATATCGGAGTATGGCATAGAGTTAATTTCATCGCATATTTTGTAAACAGCATGGTTGTTGCGGGGTTTACTGTTTTGTTAAACTTGATACTTTCATCTCTTGCGGCTTATCCTCTAGCAAGAATGGAGTTTCAGGGAAAGAAAATAGTATTTTTTTCTATCCTTGCTACAATTATGATTCCGTTTCAATCGATTATGCTTCCTGTATATTTAATTACAATAAAACTAAATCTTATAGATAGTGTGAATAATTTTATGGGGTATTTAGGTTTAATTCTACCTTTTGCTGTAAATGCATTTGGTATTTTTCTTATGCGTCAAGCTTTTATGAAAATTCCAAGAGAACTTGAAGAAGCGGCAATTATAGATGGCTGCAATGTGTTTGAGATGTTTATGAAAGTTTGTGTCCCGATGGTCAAATCATCACTTGCTGTCTTAGCAATATTTACCTTCATCGGTTCATGGGGTGAATTTTTATGGCCGAGTATTGTTTTAACAAAAGATAGCATGTACACCCTGCCGGTTGGAATAAATAATTTGCAAGGTTTATTTAGTTCAAATTGGAGATTTATTGCTGCAGGCTCAATTCTAGCAACTATTCCGATAGTAATTTTCTTCCTTGCGATGCAAAAATATTTTATATCCGGAGAAAATGAAGGCGCTGTAAAAGGTTAATCACTGCGTAAGAGTGTATGTCTTTTTGTATTGAATAAGTCAAACCGGAAGTTAGTCGTAACATGTCTACGTACGTAAAAAATAAACTTTAAATGAACAGACTGGTTTGACGTTGAAGTTTTGTAATT
>CALUXV010000014.1 GCA_944324835.1 Candidatus Gastranaerophilales bacterium | reverse complement strand
GGCGGGAACGACGAGGCTCGAACTCGCGACCTCATGCGTGACAGGCATGCGCTCTAACCAAACTGAGCTACGCTCCCATATTCAATTTTCAAACTGTTTGTTAGATTGTAGCTCAGTTTGGTTCCTATGTTGAACCTCGGCATCCTTCGGCTTTACCAATCTTACCATTCCTCGGCTGCCGTGTGAGCTACGCTCCCATATTCAATTTTCATTACGGAGATTCAATCACCGTAAAACTATTTTAGTCTGCTGAAAAAAAAATTGCAAGCATTTAAACATATTTTTTCATAATATATGGATAAATTAGTGTTATAAATATTCCGGCGGTAAAATACTGAATAAATAATAAACTTCTTAACTCTGTGTCAAAAGAATAAAGTAAATAAAGGAATCCTATTCCAATACAAAATCTAAATATATTTTTTAAAAAACTAACATTTCCTGTTTCAAAATTAACAAAACGTTTCTCAATAATCCAGCCGCACATTGTTCCGATAATCATTCCGACACGCGCAAATGCGTCTATTTTTACATGTGTTGTATCAAACAACAATTTCCCATTTAAATAATCTGTAGGATACCATTTCAAATTAACATACAACAAAATCAGAATACTTATTAATGAAACACTAACAACTGTTAATAAATCCCGCTTGCCTGATTCTCTGTCATTATAAACCCAATTCATAAGCTTTTGGGTACACCACAAAAGAAATGCTCCAACAAAAAGTGATACAATTACATCCTGAGGCGTATGTACACCTATATAGTTCCTTGAAAATCCAATCAGTAAAACCAAAATTATTAACGAATATCTTAAAATTTTATTTTTCCAGAATGCAACGGCACTCCCTCCCCAAACAGATACTGCTCCTGCTGTATGACCGCTAGGGAAAGAATACCCTGTTGCTGCAGGTAGCGCAGATTCAATAGGGTGTATTCTGGAATCAAGAATCCATGGTCTATATACGCAGGCGGTACATTTTAAAAACATATTTGTAATAAATCCAAACATATAGTTCCAAAGGATATATATTCCTGCTTGTTTATTTACACACCAATAAATTGCGCAAATAAAAAGCATAGGGATAATGACTTCGCCAAATATTGTAATATGCAGAAATAAATTATCAAATATTCCGCCTGTTACATCTCTGAAATTTTGTAATAATAACAAATAATCTATCTGCCAGCTAAGCCAATTCATAGGTTCTATTATACATTAAAATTTTTGCTTGTGTAAAAATTTTAACCAATAATAAATAATAAAATGCGGCAAATTTGTGATTTACCGCATTTTGTCTGATTAAAAACAAACATTTATTTAATTATTATTATCTCTTAATTTTGCAACAAGTTTAAGTATTTCTATATACAACCAAACAAGAGTTACCATTAAACCAAATGCGCCATACCATTCGTAAGATTTAGGAATCATATTTTGCGCCCCTTGTTCAATAAAATCAAAATCAAGAATTAAATTTAATGCCGCAATTGCAACAACAATTACACTAAATCCGATACCAACCATTCCTGATTCAAATATTCCAGGAATACTATAATGAAAGAATGACGCAATAATCTGCATAAGATATAAAACAGCAATTGATAATGTTGCTGTAAAGATTACGCTTCTAAATTTATCTGTACACTTTATAATATTTAGTTTATATAATGCAAGCATTGAAAACATTGCAGCAAATGTTCCGGATACAGCTTGAAAAGCAATTCCTGGATACTGTTTTTCAAACATTGCAGAAATACCGCCTAAGAATAAGCCTTCACATACAGCATATACAGGGATAAAGAAAACATTTTTCGTAAACGCAACAATCAATGCAACTATAAATCCTACAATCGCACCAATAGTTGTTAACATCATAGCTTTATCCATAAAACCTGCTAAGAATTGTGACCACGTGTAAAATGCCGGAACTGCAGCAAATAAGAATAGTAAAAATGTTTTATTAATTGTTCCGTTAATAGTCATTGGAGCACCGGAAAGAACTCTTTCTTCTGTTTGTCCAAAGTTATCGTTTAAAATCGGATTTGCCATCGTTATTCTCCTTCTACTTAATAAGCACATTATAACCTACAAATCTGATTTTGACTATTAGTTAATAATTTATTAATAATTGTGAGTAAATGAAGTATGAATAAATATAAGTTCATTCCAGAATAGCTCTGATTTCAGACAGTCGGGTAATATCTTTTTTACTTTTAAACAGTAATATAAAAAGTAAAAAAAGGAGGGCTTTATGTCTGAAATCTTTACTCCGCCTGTATGTAAGCTAGAGGCACTTAATCATCTTTTTATTGAATTAACGGCTAAAAATTGTAATCAAAGATGCAAAAAATGTTATATTGATTTTCCGCTAACAAAGAATGTAAAAGATTTTATTCAAATAGATAGAATAAAAAAAGCACTGTCTGATACTTCAAATGAAGATTTGAAATGTATATATTTTACCGGCGCTGAACCTATGACTCATCCGGATTTCAATACGATATTAAGACTTTGTCTTAAAAGAACAAATGTTTGTATTTTTACAAACGCAACTTTTATAAATGAGAAAAAGGCAAGATTTTTGAAAAAAGTGGAAGATGAATCCGAATACCAAATAATTTTTGTACTTTCTTTTGCAAGTTATGATGAGTTACGTAACGACGAAGTTCGATTTAGAGGGGCGTTTCGTCAAAATATGTATGCTCTGAAATGTCTTGATAAATACGATTTTACAACAATTGCCTGTGTAAATAATTATTATAAAGAAGATTCAAAAATGATTACAGATATGTTTAATAATCTGATAACTAATTCTGAACTTCATAATACAATGGTAGAAGTAACGGAATGGGCAGCATCAAATAATGATTGCTTAAACCAAGATTCAATGAATGGTATTTATGATTGTACATATGGAAGGCTGTTAACTCAAAACGGAATATTTTCTTGTCCTTTTCTTTCAAATGATTATAGAGGCAGGTCCGGCAGAGATTTCAAGGATTATTCAAAAAATGTCTGTTTGGAAACAGCTTTTTGCGCCGCCTGTATAAAGAATAAAGAGCCGATGTTTTCAGTGAATATTACGTAAATTATAGAATTGAAAATGTAAAAATTCTAAATTCCAGTAAATCTAATTTGTAAATAAATATTAAATTTTAACTTTATTCTGCAATTATATTTTATAAAATTACTTTATTAATACATAAGGTAGTTGTGTGTATTAATGGAGGTTTTATGACTGAAACTTGCGGCGGTGTAGGTATTCATAATAATAAATATCCAATTGATGTCTTAAGAGATTATTACAAACATAAACAGAAATTAAAATCAGAGTATAGACTTAAAGAACTTGAAGAAAAATTTAAAGCAGGAGAAGAATTAACTTTAGCCGAAGAATTGGAGTTGAAAGGCCGCAGAGTCGGGGAATTACTGGATTCAATATTTAGTATTCCATGTAAAAATTAAATATTAAAACGGTTAAAATATTTACTCCCATCATTCACGAATAAAGGCATGCTTTTCTATTGATTTATTTTAGTTTCTCTAATATAATTATTGCGTGAACTTATAGTTCTGTTATTTAAAAAGGAGAGACTTATGAGAAAGAAAAGTATCTTACCTAAGATAATGCTCTCAGTGATGTCATTATTAATGGTAACTCTGCCGTCTTTTGCAAGTGAAGCATCTCTGGTCGTTCCTAATATTAAAGCTGATGCAATGAGCTACAACTTATTGTTAATAGGTTTAGCTGTATCTGTTATCGGTGTAATATTCGGGTTCGTAGAGTTCTTAAGAGTTAAGAAACTTGATGTACACACTTGTATGGCAAATGTGGGAAACACAATTTTCGAAACATGTAAAACCTATCTTGTTCAACAAGGTAAGTTTTTAATTGTTTTAGAGGTATTAATCGCTCTATGTATTGCGTTCTACTTTGGATACCTCGAAAAAATGACTTTAACCAACGTATTGATTATCTTAGGATGGTCAGTAATTGGTATTTTAGGTTCTTATTCTGTTGCTTGGTTTGGTATCAGAATGAACACTTTAGCAAATGCCAGAACAGCATTTACAGCATTAAAAGGAAATCCTTTAAATATTTTAAATATTCCTCTTAATGCAGGTATGAGTATTGGTGTATTACTTGTATCAGTTGAACTTATCATGATGTTAATCATCTTGTTATTTGTTCCTGGTAATATTGCCGGTGCTTGTTTCATCGGTTTTGCAATCGGTGAATCTTTAGGTGCTTCTGCTCTTCGTGTAGCAGGTGGTATCTTTACAAAAATTGCTGATATCGGATCTGACTTGATGAAAATTCAATTCGGTATCAAAGAAGATGACCCTAGAAACCCTGGTGTAATCGCTGACTGTACAGGTGATAACGCAGGTGATTCAATCGGGCCTACAGCTGACGGTTTTGAAACTTACGGTGTAACAGGTGTTGCTCTTGTTAGTTTCATCTTGTTAGGTGTATTAAAACCTGAATACCAAGTTCAATTATTAACTTGGATTTTCACAATGAGATTCTTAATGATTATTACATCAGTACTTGCTTACTGGGTAAACAAAGGAATCACAAAAGTTTATGCAGCAAATACTCAAAAATTTGATTTTGAATTACCTCTATCAAACTTAGTTTGGTTAACTTCAATATTCTCAATCATTATGACATTTGTTGTAAGTAAATGGTTGTTAGGCGGACTTTCAGATCCAAATCTGTGGTTAGTCTTATCAATAATTATTTCTTGTGGTACGTTAGGTGCTGCTTTGATTCCGGAAGCAACAAAAGTATTCACAAGTCCAAAAGCAAAACACACCAAAGAAGTTGTTACTGCATCTCAAGAAGGCGGTGCATCTTTAACAATCCTTTCAGGTATTGTTTCAGGTAACTTCTCAGGTTTCTGGATTGGTTCAATCATTGTGTTGTTAATGGCTTTGGCTTATGCTGCAAGCACATTCATTCCGGCAACATTCATGATTTATCCTTCAGTATTTGCATTTGGTTTGGTTGCATTCGGTTTCTTAGGTATGGGACCTGTAACAATTGCTGTTGACAGCTATGGTCCTGTTACAGATAACGCTCAATCAGTATATGAATTATCATTGATTGAAGAAGTTCCTGATGTAGCAAACGGCATTGAAAAAGAATATGGTTTCAAACCTGATTTTGATAATGCTAAGAAATACTTAGAAGAAAATGATGGTGCCGGCAACACATTCAAAGCAACTTCAAAACCGGTATTAATCGGTACTGCAGTTGTTGGTGCTACAACAATGATTTTCTCATTGATTCTTGTAATCAAACAAACATTAGGTATCCAGCCAGAAATGGTACTTAACGTATTGAACCCTTACACATTGTTAGGTTTCATTGCCGGTGGTGCTGTTATTTACTGGTTCTCAGGTGCATCAATGCAAGCTGTTACAACAGGTGCATATTCTGCAACTGAGTTTATTAAAAACCACATTAAATTAGGTGAAGCTGATGATAAATCTGCAAACCTTGCAAATTCAAAAGAAGTTGTTAAAATCTGTACTCAATACGCTCAAAAAGGTATGGTAAACATCTTCATCGCATTGTTTGCATTTGCTTTAGCATTAGCTTGTTTATCAGCTCCTGTTGGTGCTGATTCATCACCTGTATCATTCTTTGTAAGTTATCTGATTGCAATTGCTGTATTTGGCTTATTCCAAGCTGTATTTATGGCAAATGCCGGCGGATGCTGGGATAACGCAAAGAAAATCGTTGAAGTAGATATGGATGAAAAAGGTACACCATTACACGAAGCTACAGTTGTTGGTGATACTGTTGGTGACCCATTCAAAGATACATCATCTGTTGCTATGAACCCTATTATTAAGTTCACAACATTGTTCGGTTTATTGGCAATGGAAATCGCAATTAACCCAAGTTTCAGAGACTGTGCAAAAATCGCCGGTGTTGTATTCTTGTTAATTGCAATTGTATTCGTAATTCGTTCATTCTACGCAATGAGAATACAAGGTAATAAATAAGATTATATCTTATAACTTAAATCCCGGAAGAGATTCTTCTCTTTCGGGATTTTTTATATTTCGAAATTCATTACACTTTGCTTTGTAATGAAATGTTAAAATGAGTTTATTTAGGCTGGAATTCAGTTATAATGCCCTATATGATATGATATGATGTGGCGGGGCAATTTTATATTTTTACTGTTGTTTATAATTATAGATGGGAATAATTATATAGTTTTGAGGTAAATGATGGCAGGAATTAGCTGTAGGGTGGGCAAAGCGTCAGCGTGCCCACCAAATTATTCAGCAATGTAGACATTATCTACCCCCTTACATTTACCCCCCTTGCATTTACCCCCCCCCTTTTATTTACCCCCTGTTTGTGAGAAAATTATTTACAGAAACGAAAGGACAAAAAAATGGAAGAAGTTAGAGTAAGAATAGCTCCGTCACCAAGCGGAAACTTACACGTTGGAACAGCCAGAACGGCTTTATTTAATTATTTGTTTGCAAAGAAAAATCACGGTAAATTCGTGTTAAGAATAGAGGATACAGATGCAGAGAGAACAAGCCAGGAATATATTGATAATATTTTTGACAGCTTGAAAGCTCTTGGATTAAATTGGGATGAAGGTCCGGATGTTGGAGGACCTTATGGCCCTTATACTCAATCCGAAAGGTTTGATATTTATCCTAAATACGTTCAACAGCTTTTGGATTCAGGGTATGCTTATGAATGTTTCTGTACTCCGGAAGAATTGGAAGCTGAAAAAGAAGAAGCTACAAGAAACAAAAAACCTTATGTTTATTCTAAAAAATGTGAAAACTTAACAGAAGAAGAAAAAGCTAAATTAAGAGCAGAAGGGAGAAAACCTGCAATCAGGTTTAATATTGCAAAGGCTCAAAAGGCTTTCCATGATTCTTCAATATTAAAATTCAATGACCTTGTAAAAGGTGAATTACATATGGATACAGACCTTTTAGGGGATTTTGTTATCCAAAAATCAAATGGTGCTCCGACATACAATTTTGCGGTTGTAATTGATGATATGTTGATGAAAATTTCTCATGTTATCAGAGGAGAGGACCATATTTCAAATACTTATAAACAAATTCTTATATACGAAGCGTTAGGTGTAGAAGTGCCGCAGTTTGGACACTTAGGAATGATTCTTGCTCCTGACAGAAGTAAACTGTCAAAAAGACACGGTGCAACTGCAGTAAGTGATTTTGTAAAAGAAGGGTATTTAACGGAAGCACTAATCAACTTTGTTGCATTATTGGGCTGGGCTCCGTCTGATGGTGAAGAAATTAAGCCTGTTGAAAAAATTGCGGAAGATTTCAGAATAAATGAAATATCTTCTTCAAACTCTATTTTTGAATACGATAAATTAAAATGGATGAATAGCCATTATATAAAAATGCTTCCTATGGATGAGTTAAAGAAACGTTTGATGCCGTATCTTGAAAAATATGATTTGTCTGAATTAACGGACGAACAATTTACAAGAATGGTAGAAGTAACAAGAGAGCCGTTGGTATTATTATCAGATATAACAGATGCGGTTACTTATTTCTTTGGTGATTCCGTAGAAATTGAACCTGAGGTGCAAAAAGATGTTCTTGATACTGAAACATCACAAGAGGTGTTGAAAGAGTATATAGAACAATCTAAGGATTGGGTATATGAAGAAGAAAATCTTCATGAAAAACTTGATGCATTCCGAGGATACTTCAAAGAAAAAGGTATTAAGCCAAAAGTTACAATGTGGGCAATAAGAGCTGCGGTAACTGGCAGGACAAGAGGGGCTGATATGACTGCAACTCTTGCAATACTCGGTAAAGAAAAAGTTGAGAAACGTATTAAAGCAGCAATTAAATAAAATTAAAAATAAAGTTTAATGGGTCGGATATTTTATCCGGCCCATAATTTTATTGTTAATAGTTCAGACATTGGCAAATATTTTCTTTAGGCAGATACATAAGGCCTGTAATCATAGGAGCATCGGCTTTATTTCCGCCTTTATTTATCCAATCTTGTAAAAGTTTATTTTTATCATCTACGGCAAATCTAAATCCTAATTTGTAATAAAATCCGGAAGGTGATGTTTTGCCATCGATAATATCAGATTGCAGAGTTACTCGTCCTTGAGTTCTGGAATCTTCCAAACTTTTTTTCACAACATTTTTTACGGCTTCTTTCCCTTGACCTTTGCCATGAGAAAATAAGTGCGATATAAAGTATGATGGTTTTAGAGTTTGAGTATACATTATTTGGGCGGGACGAGCAGGAATAAGTTTTTTGAGTATGCGGGAGTAATGCTCCGGTTCTGCTTCCGATAGAAATTCTTCGATATTAACATAATCTTTGGGAAAATCTCCAAATACCATAGTTTTAGAATCATCAAATCCAAAAACGCATTCACAAGCACGGGTGAAAGTGTCTTTAGTTTGATTTTTGACAGTATTTGTAATAGGTGCATGTTTAGAATTTATTTTGTTTGTTGCAGATATATTTTTGGTTATATCAATAACTGCATTATTTATATTTTTTATCAAATCTGATTTATACATTTTACCTACAATCCTTTTCTAATATAAAAACAAATTATTCTAAAAAATTGCGTAATTATTAATATATGATAAATTTACCTATCCCCACTTATATACTTCCAATCATTTTCCCCCCCCCCACTACATTTACCCCTTCATACTTTAGTTATACAAAACTCTCAACTTTTGGCGGATGGTGTTTATTCAAATTCAATTTATCATGATAATAGATATTTATATTATAATAGGTACCTCACATGAATTTACATGAAGAATGTTTGTTAAATTATCTTAGATATCCAGATGAACTTTCTAATACGACGGAACTTTTGAAGCTGAATAATCTTATTCTTGAGCAAAAGTTTTTGTTAAAGAATTTTTTATCAAAGAATATCAAACTAAACTTTTCTTCTGCAGAGAATTAAAGGAGTAAATATTTATATGAAATTTAATATTAACAGCAAGTTTATTGATTATATTGCATATTTTCTTATAACTATTTCAATTATATTTATAACACTGTTTGTTTCAAATAATAAAATGATTTTGAATTTTTTCAATGATGCTGAAAACAAGTCATTTGATTACAGACAGTCATTGCTGGTTAAACATAAACATCTTAAACCGAATAATAATATTGTAATCTTGGCAATTGATGATGCCAGTTATGAGTATGTACTTGATCATTATGGTGAATGGCCAATATCAAGAAAAGTTTATACAGATATTATAAACCTAATTGAAAAAGATAAACCGAAGGCGATAGTATTTGATTTGATGTTTATTAAATCATTCAAAAATGATTCAGCATCTGATAAACTTCTTGCTGATACAATGGCTAAGTACGATAATATTTATACCGGAATCAATTTTGATAATGAATCATTCGATTTAAGAAAACCGATAGATATGCCGGAGAAAATGAAGTCTAATGTTGATATTCAAAATAAGAATATTAATTTTGAAAAAGTATTCCGTTTTACAAATTGCAGACCGATTATTCAACAGTTATTAGATAATACAACTAAAGTCGGGATGATAAATATTAACCGTTCAAATGATGGAATTATTAGAACTGCTCCATCTTTTGCGGTTTATAAAGGAGAATATTATCCGTATTTATCTTTGATAGTTGGGAATGATTATGTTAACAATAATGATAAAAAAGCATTTGTCATTGATAAAAATTCTAATCTAAAATCAGGGAATTTAAATATTCCTTTAACAAATACCGGAGAATGTGTTCTTAATTGGTATGGCCCTGCTCAACAAACGTATAAAAATATTCCATTTTATAAACTGGTAGAATTAAGTAAAGGTCATAAAATTTCTGATACGTATAATTTTAAAGATAAAATTGTTTTTGTCGGGACAACTGCACAAAGTCTTTTTGATACCAAAAGTGTTCCTATTGATAAAATTTATCCGGGTGTAGAAATTCATGCAACTTATTTAAATAATATAATTGATAATACGTTTATAAGAAAAACTACACAAATAGCAGATAGTATAATTATTATATTTTTAATAATTGTAGTTACAACTATAGTATTTTTATCAACATCTGCCATATTTGCGATTCTTTCAACCTCTCTTATTGCAACGGCATATTATATGGCATCATATTATATAATGAAGTTCTTTAATTTATGGGTTCCGGATATTTTACCGTTATTTTCTATTCTTATTACTTTTGCAATATCATATCTTGCAAAATATCTTCTTAAATCAAGAGATTTTGAGTATCAGTATAAATTAGCAACAACAGATGGTTTGACAGAATTGTATAACCATAGATATTTTCAGGATACCTTAAGAAAACAAATTGAAACATCGAAGAGATACAATCAGCCGTTTTCATTAATAATTATAGATATTGATTTCTTTAAAAACTTTAATGACTCATACGGTCACCAGGCCGGTGATGCGGTATTAAAAAGTGTTGCACATATTTTAAAACGGAATACACGTGCAACAGATTTTGTTTGTCGATACGGCGGAGAGGAAATGAGTATTATACTTCCTTATACAGATAATAAGGAGGCTCTTGCAAATGCAGAAAGAATATGTAAAGCTGTATCAAGTCACATATTCAGACTAACGAACAATGTGGAATGTAATGTAACAATCAGTTTGGGAGTATCAACATTTCCTCAAGACGGAGACACTCCGCAAGCGATTATTGAAAAAGCTGATAAAGCGCTTTATTGGGCAAAAGAACACGGCAGAAACCAGGTAGGGAAGAATGAGTAAAGCAATAGTTATCGGAGCAGGTCTTGCGGGTTCAGAGGCTGCATTACAACTTACCAAAAGAGGTATTCAGGTTGACCTTTATGAAATGCGGCCTGATAAAACTACAGGGGCGCATAAGACGGATAAGTATGCGGAATTTGTATGTTCAAATAGTTTAGGCTCTCTTGATGTCACAAATGCAAGCGGGCTTTTAAAAAAAGAAATGGAGTTACTTGGCGGAGAATTAATAAAAATTGCACTTGAAAATTCTGTTCCGGCAGGAAATGCTCTTGCAATTGATAGGGAAGGGTTTGCTCAAAAAGTCACAGATATAATAAATAACAACCCGAATATTAATGTAATCAAAGAAGAAATTACACAAATACCTGAGGATGAAAATGTAATAATAGCATCCGGGCCGCTTACAAGCACACCGCTGGCAGATTCTATAAAAGAATTTACCCAAAGCGAACACTTGCATTTTTTTGATGCGATAGCACCGATTATAGAAAAAGACAGCATTAATTTTGATAAAGCATTCTATGCTAGCCGTTATAACAAAGGCGAAGCATCATATATTAATTGTCCGATGAATAAAGATGAGTATGAAAAATTTTATAATTTTCTGATTAATGCGCCCAAAATAGAACTTAAAGAATTTGAAAAAGATGCAAAATTTTTTGAATCTTGTCTGCCGGTAGAAGTTTTAGCCTCGAGAGGTGTTGATACTCTTCGTTTTGGTCCGATGAAACCTGTAGGACTTGTAGATGACAGAACCGGTGAAAAAAACTATGCAGTAGTTCAATTAAGACAGGATAACGCAGCAAAAACTTTATACAACATAGTCGGTTTCCAAACAAATCTCAAATGGGGAGCACAAAAAGAATTAATATCCTTAATTCCCGGATTAGAAAATGCAAATATTATGAGATACGGGGTTATGCATCGAAACACGTTTATAAACAGCCCGAGAATCCTAAATCCAACATTACAAACCAGAAACAGAACAGATATGTTCTTCGCCGGTCAAATAACTGGTACAGAAGGTTATACGGAATCAATTGCATCAGGTCTTTTAGCAGGTATAAATATGGCAAGGTTGATAAAAGGAATTTCTCCAATTATATTACCTACAGAAACTATGCTCGGAGCATTAATGAGTTATATAACAAATCCTGAGCATGAGAAATTCCAGCCCATAAATTCAAACTGGGCAATTGTCAAAGATATAGAACTTCCAAGACAGATAAGAAAAAATAAAAAAGAAAAAAATACTATTCTTGCAAATCGTTCGATTGATACACTTGAAAAATTTATAAAAGAAAACTCCTAATTCATATTAGGAGTTAACCGTATTAAATAAAAATCCAACTTTTACTACTAATCAATTTTAAAATTTGTAGCATACTCTCTTTGTTCCTGATTTTGAGATTCAGGATATACAGTTTTTAATGATGAAGAAGTGTATGCTGCGGCAGATTCATTTCTTCTGCGTTCTAGTTGAACCTGTCCGTTTTTAACGATTTGTTGTAATTGATTCAAGTTTTGTTCTAAATTAGTCAAAACTTGTTCTGCATAAACAGATGCACCGTCTTGAATTCTTGCAGCTTCATCTTGTGCTTGAATTCTGATAGCTTCTGCATCATCCAAAGCTTTTCTTTTTATTTCTTCACAATCAGCAATAACTTGTTCTTTAATTTTATCAGCTTCTTTTTGAACAGCCAACAATAAATCTGATTCACTCAATAGCCTGCTTGCTTCATTTTGAGCATCATTAATAATTTTTTCTGCACGTTGTTGTGCTTCATGCTGGATTTCATCTCTGCGTCTAAGCAGTGAGCGTGCATCCTGTACTTCTGCCGGTAATGATGCATAAATCCTATCTAAAAGCGATTCTACAACTTCCCTTTTTACAACTACCATATAGTTAGATAAAAGAGGAAATCCTTTATCTAAAGATTCTTCCAGCGCTCTTAATAAATCATATATTCCATTTTGTTGACCATTCATATTCATTAAATCTCCCGATAACGATACTTTATAGTAAAAATTTTACGACAATTGTATTTTAAAAGTCAAACGAAATAAATTTAATATGTAGTTTTATTTACATGGGATGGGCTAAATATTCCAAGAGAAGGCTTGCCGAGTCTTCACCGATACAAAAAAACAGACCTTTTAAGGTCTGTTTTAAATGGAGCGGGAGACGAGGCTCGAACTCGCGACATCCTCCTTGGCAAGGAGGCATTCTACCACTGAATTACCCCCGCGTGTATACTAATTATACATGGACATATTTTTTTTGCAAGCAAATTATTTCTCTAATTTCTTTGCAAGTTTTTTACGTTCTTTTGATATCAAATTAAAAGTTATTTCTTTTAATAGTTGTATTTTTTCATCAAATAAAAAATTTTTAGATTCATCAACCAAATCTTTCTCTGTAACCGGCATATTTTTTGCTTTCAATTTTAATGCATATTTTAATTGTTCACTATAAGCGTGTTTTTCTTGTTCAAGTTGATATCTAGCATCTTGTAATATTGCTATTTTATCTTCTATTTGTTTTCCTTTTAAAAAGTTTTGTGTTTGATTTTTGATATTTAATAAAATATTTTCTTTGGTTGTTTTATTTATCGGCTCTCTATTATAAATAATATTATCAAACCATTTATTTCGTTTATTATCGTATTTATTTTCTTGAAATAATTTTAATGTTAATGCTGTATGTTTTGGATTTGCGAGCGTGTCCAAAACATGAGTATTTTCATGCATAAATGTTACAAAAGAATCTTTGGGTAATATTGAATGCTTAAGAGGCATTTCCAAAGTTATGCCCGCAATAGAATTGTCTATATAAATATAATCAGATGCTCCGTCTAATTTAAATTTTGCATTGAGAGGTTTAATCTTTACAACTTTTTTTTCAGGCAATAAAGAGAAGTATTCTCGTTTTATATCTGTTAATGTAATTTTATTTTTCTTGTATACAGGAACTAATGCATTAAAAAACTGTTCATTTAAATTTGATACAAATTCTTCCCTTTTTTTTACAGAACCTTTTATCAAATTATATGAAAATTTAACATTATTAATTACTTGAGCCATATATAAATAAGACTTGTAAATTATTTTTTTGCCAATAATTTTGATTATCTGCGTTCTGCTATCATCAATCTTATTGCATCTACGGCAGTTTTAATTGCTGTATCGGTATCATGAACAACAGGGTTATCTAAACCGGCTTTTTCTCGTTCTTGATTTGCTATTACTAAAAATACAGAACCGACTTTTACTCTTAAATATGCGGCAACAGTAAATAATGCTGCTGATTCCATTTCGGACGCAAGACATCCTAATTTTAACCATGCATTCCACTTGTTAATTAGTTCATAATTTACCGGCATTAATGCTGGTGAATGCTGTCCGTAGAAAGAATCTTTACACTGAACAACACCGACATGATAAGGTTTGCCTGCATTTTTTGCAGCAGCAACAAGTTTTTCCACAATATCATAACTTGCAACCGCAGGAAATTCAATAGGTGCGTATTCTTTTGAAGTACCCTCCATTCTGATTGCACCTGTCGGAATTACAATATCTCCGCCTTTTACGTTTATGTCCATACCTCCGCATGTACCAACACGAATAAAATATTTTGCACCTACTTTTACAAGTTCTTCCATTGCAATTGCAGCAGATGGCCCGCCAATACCGGTTGATGTAACACTAACCATTACTCCATCTAAAAATCCGGTATATGTTACGTATTCTCTTTTGTCCGCAACTAATCTTGCATCATCAAAATATTCTGCAATTTTTTTACATCTTTTAGGATCTCCCGGCAAAATTACATATTCACCAACATCCCCTTCTTTTAAATCTATATGGTACTGTTTCCCATCTTCTGCATATTTCATAATAGTCCCTCTATACTAATTAACACCTGCATTTTACCAATTATACAGTATTCTGTCAAATATAATCCTTAAACTGCTTTTCCGGTTCAATTGTGTAACCGCATTCTTCAGGAGGTGTTAAATATCTTCCGGTTGTTAATGATTTTACCATCGGGTATTTTCTGCAATATAGCGAACGAAAAAAGTAATGTTTACAACGGTTATTCGGAAGTAATGATTTGCAGGTAAATAAAATTTCTCCATATTCATTTTTGCCTGATGGGTAAAACAAATTCATTCGTTTGTTTTTTAATTTTAATTCTTCAAAAACTTCTTCATTTTTTATTGGAACTCCATAGGCATAAAATATTATATTCCGGCAGCATCTGCCGCATTTATTACATTTCCCTTTTAAAATATATTTTGGTGATTGCAATTTATTTAAATAATATTTTATCCATTTTAACATTAAACCTCTCCATTTTTTATAATACGGTAAAGAAAACGTTCATTTTTATACGCATAAAATGGTGAAGCAAGTTTAAATACTTCAAAACGTCTTTCTCTGATTATATTTTTTTGTACCTCAGCTTCGTCTTTTCCTTGATTTATTATAAGCATGCTTCCATTCGGTTTCAATAATGAATAAGCATGTTCAAAAAGTTTTTCCGGATAAAAATATTTATCCGGAAGCCCCCAAAAACGATGCGGCTGAATTATTACAAATGGAAGAAACCAAGTAATATAATCATAACGTTTTTTTATATTCATTAAATTATCCGGAATGTAATTAACGTTATTCAAATGCTTTGTATAAAATTTTGCAACTTCATACCTGCTGTATAAATTTGAATATAGACGGTATGCATCTATTTCAACTCCATCAAGATAAAGTTTTTTAGTATATTTCTTAAAGAATGAAAATTCAGCGTTTACATAAAACCAATTTTTAGAGCCAATATCAAGAATTGATAATTCGTCTGAATAATCAGGATTTAAATATTTATCAAGTAAATATAATGTGTAAAGATTTTGTTTATAATTTATAATTGTTGAATTATTTCTATAATTTTTAAAATCATATTTATTCAACAATATATTTTCAAGTTCGACTTCTTCGTTTGTAAAATTTAAGTTATCTTTAGGTTCTGATGATTCAAAGTAGTTCTTTCTTGAAAATTTAGTTTTATTTCTTAAAAAGAAATCAATATTGTTTCTTAAATTATCCAGCATAAATATATAATATCATATTAAAAAAGAGCTGCCAGGGAATGACAGCTCTTGGGTGTTTTATTGTATCATGAAAATTAGAATGTAAATCTGATACCAGCAGAAACGTTATTACCAAGGTGAACATCTTTACCACCTGTAACAACTAAATCAGCGCCTTTGAAACCAACGCTAGCACCAGCTTTATAAGTATCAACAATAGAACCAACGAAAGTGCTTCTTCTGTTGTAACCTAATTTAGCAGCTCCACCCATTCCAAGATGAGCGCCAACTCTTACACCGTTATCAAATTCATGTTTATATTTACCAATGATTGATAATTCAGGTGCGAAACGTCCTTTAAGGTCACCTTGCGGCATACTAGCTGTACGGATTTTTTCCATATCTGTATGTAAACCGGCTTGTGGTCCTAAAGTGAAACCTTTACCTAATTTGTAATCTTGTCCAAAGAATAATTTCAAACCGCCTTTTACATCGTCACGTCTTTTACCTAAGTACATTTGACCTGTAATATAATTTTTACCTTTTTCAACAGTAGCTTCTGCTAAACCGGCATGTCTTAAGTTTTGAGAGTGTAAATAACTTGCACCATAAGTAACTTTAATTGGGTTTGCTTTTGGATCACGAATCATTTTTGAAGCAGTTGAATAAGTTAAATCTCCATTTAAACCTTGAGGAGTAACTTTTCCAACGAATTTACCAGATTCACGAGTAACTTTTACCATTCCAGCCGGAACTTTTTTACCCATCATATTTTTTGCTTGTGCAAAAGCAACTGTAGCTGCTGAATCAACTTTATGAGAAACTGCATTTTGAACTACGTGTGCGATAGAATCATTTCTTGCTATTGTTTTAACTGATTGTTGAGCATGTCCTGCGATAGCAGAAGTTGCCATTGTAAGGGCCATAATCCCTGTTCTTAAATTCATATTTTAACCTCCTTAATAAACTAGTGTTAATATCCTTAACTAGCGTATATTCAATTTAAAAACAAACATATTTTTTTTTGCTAGTAACACATGTTCTATTGTAATAATTCTTTACAATATATTAGCATTTTCCAACAAAGAAAATATTAACACCAATAAAATAAAAAGCCATGATTGTTTATAATAAATTTATATTTTTATTTTATGTTATTCTATAAAATATTATTTTAGAAAGTAATTTTGTATGTCTAAATCCAAGATAATTCGTTTAATTTTTCCTCAGTGGCAAGGTGGAAATATCACAAATTTAATACAAGATTTAACTCCAAATGATGCTTCGCAGGGGTATTATTTAGGAGCGTATTTGCTTAATTTTTTAGCTCCGGAAACCGTAAACCAAACAATTACAATTCCTGTTTCAAAAGATATAAACAGAACAGAAGAACATGGCATAATCGGATACAAATATATTCTTAAACAAACAAAAGATGCTTTGAATATAATAAAAGAACTAAATCCTGATAAAATATTAACACTTGGAGGTGAATGTTCCGTAAGTGTTCCTCCTTTTACATATCTTGCAGATAAATATAATAACGATATTGCAATGATTTGGATTGATGCTCACCCTGATATAACTTTACCGGATGATAGAACATATAACGGATATCATGCAATGGCTGCAGCAGCCATCATGGGGAAAGGGGATAAAGACATAATATCAGCTCTCCCGGCTCAAATTAGTCCGGATAGAATTTTATTTGTCGGATTAAGAGATTGGGAACGAGAAGATATTAAACAACGCCAAAAAGAATATAGTATAAAACATTTGACTCCGGCAGATGTCGCAAAGACTTCCTCTAAAGTTTTGGACTGGATTAAAGCCACAGGAGCAAAGCATGTTGTAATACATTTTGATATGGATGTTTTAGACCCGAATGAAATTATACCGGCTGTTGGAATTGTTCCGGATGGGATGAAAATAAATGAAGTAACAAGAGTCATTAATGATATCTCAAAAGAATCAGATATTGTGGGATTGACCATTGCAGAACCAATGCCGAAAACCGCAATTAAATTAAGAAATATGCTCCGTCAGATGCCGTTGATGGATTAAATCTTATATTCTTTTTTTATAGGGCGTAAAGCGGCGAAGTTCGAACTTTTTGAAGTATATAAAATAGTTGATTGAAGAACTCAAAAAATCAGATACAGTCTTGCTTTTAGAACGTTATCTTGTATTTAAGCAATCAGTTAGCTGTCACCCAGAACTTGTTTGACGAAGCGAACCAAAATTTTTGTCATCCTGTCCTTATGAAGTGCAGAATCTTGCCAACTTGAAGTTTCTGTTTCCAACCGGTAAGATCCCGAAATAAATTCGGGATGACATTTTATATTGCTGTCACCCTGAACTTGTTTCAGAGCCTTAAAAATTTTGTGTGAGCCTGTCCTTATGAAGTGCAGAATCTTGCCAACTTGAAGTTTCTGTTTCCAACCGGTAAGATCCCGAAATAAATTCGGGATGACATTTTATATTGCTGTCACCCTGAACTTGTTTCAGAGCCTTAAAAATTTTGTGTGAGCCTGTCCTTATGAAGTGCAGAATCTTGCCAACTTGAAGTTTATGTTTTCAACCGGTAAGATCCCGAAATAAATTCAGAATGACAATATTTACTCCCAATCCATTGATAAATCTTTAAATTGAGGATTCATCTCTTTAATCAAGTTTATCTTCCAATCTCTATGCCATCGTTTTAATTGTTTTTCACGATTGAGAGCAGCTTCTACAGAATCGGTTAATTCATAATATACTAATCTGTCAATATTATATCTTTTAGTAAAACCTTCAACGAATTTATTTTTATGTTCCCAAACTCTTTTTTGTAAATTTCCGGTTACCCCGATATAAAAAGAGGTCTGTGAATAATTAGTCATTATATAGACAGCATAAGTTTTGTTCATAAACTAATTATAACACGCAATATCTGTAAGATATTGTTGTCACCCTGAACTTGTTTCAGGGTCTTACCAACTAGATGTTATGACTATAAACTGGTAAGATACTGAAATAAATTCAGAATGACATTTTATTTTTTCTTTACTTTGGAAAATTTATTCTTAAAAAAGTAATATGCCCAAAAAACAAAAAGAGATAAATGTAATAATCACATTTGACGATAAAGAATATTCAGAAGAAGAAACGGCAATTCTTTATCAACAATTTTTTGAGAATTTAGCAAAAATCAAAGGAGTAAAAATTCCGGAATATTCCGAAAAGGCTTTTGCCAAAGTTCTTAGAGACTAAGAAAAACATCAATATAAAAGAGTTCTAGCGATTTTTAAAAATTCTTCTCAAAATACTCAAAATCTGTAAATGCAGACCACAAACGAAAAGCTAGTAAAAAAGAGCCTTTCGGATCTCTTTTAGAAAAAATGGGCCCGGAGACTCTGCCGAACAAAACAATTAAGTATTGTTTTGTGAGAGGTAAGAACCCTAGAATTTACGAAGGAAATTCGTGGTTCGAATCCTTACTAAAAAAACTCCTCGAAAGGAGTTTTAAAAATGGGCCCGGAGGGATTCGAACCCACGACCAAAGGATTATGAGTCCTTTGATTTTAAAAAATTTTAAAAAAATCTAAAAAAATATTTTCCCGATATTGCTTATATTTATTGATTTTTTAAAATTTTAGTTTTATAATCTTTTACAGGATTTTATAATTTTTTTGAGAATTATTCCGACAAAATTCCGACAATTTTAAAAAATTGGTAAATTATGAAAAATAAAATCGTAAAAGAAATTTCAAAAAAGATTAAACAATATGGCCTATCAATTAAAGATGTGGCTAATTATACGGATATTAATAGAAATGTCTTAATAAAAATTTTAAGCGGCAAAAGACGTTTAAAGGCTCCAACTCTTGTAAGCCTATGTTATTTGTTGCAAATAGATATTAACAAGGTAATAAAGGGGTTAGAATATGGCGGAAATTAAAAAAAGAAAAAAGAAAAATGGGGAATATTCCTATACGGCTTGTATAAGAATCAAGGGATATCCGCCATTAACCGCGACATTTTCGAGATTAACAGACGCACGGGAATGGGTTTCCGAAAATGAAACTCCATTGAAGAGGGGTAAATATTTAAAAAATTATACCGCTCAGAAACACACTGTTAATGAACTAATCGACCGATACTTGGAACATGAATTAAAAGACAGAAAATCAGACCATGAAAAATTCAAAATGCACCTTACGTGGTGGAAACAACAAATCGGGGCCTATTATTTATCAACTATTGATAACATTATGCTTTCGGAATATAGAGACAAATTGTCAAAAGAAAAATGCTTAATTCCGCGAAAAAATATGTCTCCAAAAATTAGTGAAAAAACTCGTTCAAATTCAACCGTTAATCGATATATGTCAACACTTTCAACGGTTTTAAGTGTTGCCGTTAAACAATATGGGTGGCTTGACGAAAATCCGATGTTAAAAGTTGTTAAAAAACGAGAGCCGAGAGGGCGTGTAAGATACTTGAACGACCGACAAATTCCAAAATTATTAACGGAATGTTTAAAAGAATCAAAAGAATTACACTTATGCGTGTTGATTGCATTATCAACCGGGGCGAGATATAGCGAAATTTTAAATTTATCGTGGGATAATGTGGACCTCGAGAACAGACAATTTCATTTTTTAGATACAAAAAACGGAGAGGACCGAGGGGCAAAAATTACATCAAACGTTTATAACGAACTTTTAGAATTCCAAAAAGTTCGAAATATCAAATCTAATATGCTATTTGCAACAAAAGACGGTCGCAAAACCCTTTATTTGCGGGGGCAATTTGAGAGAGCAGTTAAAAAAGCCAAAATCGAGGACTTTCATTTTCACGATTTAAGGCATACGGCGGCGAGTTTCCTTGCAAAAAACGGGGCAAGTTTGCTCGAAATTGCGACTATTTTGGGGCATAAAACCTTGGCTATGGTTCAAAGGTATTCCCATTTAACTAAAGGACACACTGGTGAGGTTTTGGAAAATATGAATATGCAAATGTTTAAAAATGTAGGCAGCAAGTAATTTTAATTCTGGGAACAATAGGAGGGACGATGTATTGTAATTTAATGAACGAAATTTCTAAACGAGATTTAACGGTTAAAGATTTTGCAAAATTTATCAATATGTCTTATCAAGTATTTTCGCTGAAACTACAAGGCAAAAAGAATTTTTTTTATAGAGACATTATTAAAATCGTTGAATTTTTTAATTGCAAATTATCGGCCGATTATCTTTTCGAGGAATTTAATTGAATATTTTTCAAATGCGGTTATTTACACCCGTAACGGGTTTTCCGTAACGGGTTTTCCGTAACGGTTGAGCCGAGTCGGAAAATCCCTAATAATTAAATACTAATAATTAAATACTAATTATAAATATATATGTAAATTTTTAAAACACGCAAAATCGATTTTAAGGCGGTTAATTTTACTTTAAGGATATACTTATCTATTTTGCGAGTATTCTTTTAAAAACACGTCAAATACTCACGAGATTTTTAACAAAAAATAACCCGCTTTTATGTCAAAACGGGTTAAAAATAAAATCGTATCTAAATTATATTATTAAAAAACGTTTTTAGCAATATGAATTTATGCCGGACTCAAGGTTAATCCGTGATTTCCTGTTAAATTCAAATAAGACGAGGCAGGAAACGCTGTTGAATTATCAATCTTAACCCCGACATCAATCGAGCCGTTGAATTGATTGTTTTGGTTTTGCTTATAATTTGTCGGGACTTTTTGATTTGCGGCGGTTTTTGCGTTTGAGTTTGTTTCGATTGAACCTCCGTTCGAGTCTTTTTTTATCCCTCGGACTCCGTCTCCGATTCGCCTTATCCCTGTAATAATCCAACCTATCGGACCCATAGCCGCTAAAATACAATCAATGAAATTATTTTGAAAAAATGCCTTAAATTGAGAGAAAACCTCGACGCATTTTGCCCAAAATGTTTTCAAAGCCTCTGTTATTTTGTCCCAATTTTTCCAAACAAGAATCGCACCGGCAACGACGGCAGCAATCCCAACCGCAACCCACGTCCACGGGTTCATAAATAACGCTTTAGTTTGTGCGGCTATTGCCTTGACTGATTGCCAAACAACGGCCGTATAACTAGACAACATAAATTTAATTTTTGCTATTCCGGACAAAGCCGCGATTCCTTGAGTTGTTGAAACCATGAGCGTTGCATTATACCAAGTAATGGCAGCAGTTACGAGGTCAAACGCTTTTTTTAACGCTAACATTCCGCCAACTCCGGCAAGTATTGAGACAATCGGAATCCAATTATCGGAAATAAAATTGTAAGTTGCCATAAAAACGGTTAACAGTTTATTAAAACCGGCAACTGCCAAAACCAACCCCGGAACTAAAATATTTTTGAATAAACTTTCAACCGGAGGGCCAAGCTCTACTAAAGCCGGACCGACGGATTCTCTAAAAATCAAAATAGTTTTTTGCAACTCATTGAAAACCGGTTTAAAAGAATTTACCAATCCGGAAACATAACGGAATGTCTTATCGAAAGTTTTTGTTATACCGTCAAGGTTATTAGTAAAAAAAGTATTATACATAACCATGAAACGATTCCAAACAGGAAGTAAAATTCGGCCGATATTTATTTCGGCTTGCTTTTTAAGTTCCTCTCCGACGCGTTTTTGGTTTGCATAGTTGCCGAATGTTCGTATAAAATCGCCTTGAGCGTTTGTTGTTGCTTTCATGACGTATTGGTAACGCAATTCTATTTTTTCGGCTTGCGTCATATCTTTTAATTTTTTACGAATGCCGTTTGCTTGTGCATACTCTTGTAATGTTGATTCCATCATTACAACGCCTAAATTTTTGAGAGATTCCGTCTCCCCCGTAAATATGCTTTTTAAAGCATTTGCGGCCATATCTTGACTAATATTTTTAAATGAGGCTAAATCTGCAGAGAGTTGAGTTAAACTCATAGACATTTCGGCCGCTCTTTTGGTTGACATTCCCATTCCTGTCCCCATGTCTCCAAATAATGAAGCTGTGTCGAGTGCTGTTTGTTCAGCTAAACCCATTGACTTAATGGAAGTTTTTGCCCAATTTTCAACTTCGGCCGAATTATTTTTGAAAACCTGTCCCGTTTTTCCGACGGTTTCTTGTAAATCTGACGCAGAGTTTACAAATGAATTAATTTTTTCGTTGACGGCGTCAAATGCAACAAAACTAATAGCCGCATTAAATAACGTGTTAAACTTCCCAAATGTGTTTTTTATATTGTTGCCGAAATTATTTAATTGGCTCCGAGTTGCTTGCATATTTCGAGAAAATACGATCGCCCCCTTTGTCATTGTCTTAAATGTCGGCGTTATTTCGTCCGTTGCCTTAAAAACCGTAAAAACTGAAAATCCCTTAGACATTATTTCTCCTTATTTTCCTTATGAGTAGAAAAAATTTGCTAAATCTTGAGTGATTTTTAGGTCTTGGCCGCAAATCTTTTCGATTATTTGTTTTGAACGTCCGGTAATTCGAGAAATCATGTTAATTGTCAACGCCATTTCGTTAGATGTGTTTTCGTCTCTCATCATTCCCATTGTTATATCGTGTTTGAAATACAAGGCGTTTGCCTCTTGTTCGCCCGATTTTAGCGGTTTAAACATTTCTTGAACAAGACAACCTTTTTCGTCGTCATAAAACACAACGCCGGCCATAACTGCAGCAAGTAAATAACGGCCCGGTTTAATCTTTTGGAAAGATTTTTCCACGTTTTTTGAATCAAGAACGTTTAAAATGTTTTCTCCGAATATTTTTGTTTTGATGTTTTCAATTGCTTGTAATGCTTGATTTTCCTCAAGTTTTTTTCTAATTTCCATTTTCTTTTCTCCTTTTAACTTTACGATACATTTTCAGTAGAATTGGCCCATTTAAAAAACGCGTCAACGTCTATATATTGACGGCCATTGCCGAATTTTCTAATTACTTTTTCCTTAAATTTATTGGTATTATGGAAAACAAGTTGCCTCAATGAACCAACGGACGGGAAGTCGTAATACTCATTCCATTTTGATAATGGAATAATTTTAGGTTTTTCGTTTTTGTTTTGGTATTGATTTTGCATTTTTTCTCCTTTGCTATATCTTTTAAAATTGTTTTAACGATTTTATTATTAGCTTTTCTTTTATAAAAAAGTAGTGCCAAATTATACCAATTTTTCAAATGGTTAAAATGTTTTATTGATAAGTAACAAAGGCAAAACTCATAAAATAAAAGAAAAATTCAAAATTGTAATTTTTTTGCACTTATTTTCTTTTTTTGTAGATTATTCAAAGTTTTCACGGATTATTATTTTCTTTTTTTAAAGGTGTAAAATTGCACATTATTTTTTTGTAAATTTTAAACAAAATAATTTTAAAAAATCAACTTAACAAGTTTTTATAATAAAAAAATCTTGGAAATTAGCGTAATTACTGATTATAAGGGATAAGAAAATTATTTTTTTATATTCTAATACTTAACAAAATCCAGTTAACAAATTATTTTTTTATTTTTCTCTTAAAACCCTTGTTATTATTGCTTTTTGAGGAATTAAATTTTATTTATTTTTTGCAAATTACTTAACAAGTTAAAAGCGAGAGAAAAGCAATAATAATAAGGAGTTGAGGTATTCGCGAAAATTTTGCAAATTTCCAAATTAAAAAAATTGGGGCATTTTTTAAGTGCCGGCGTGCAGGACAACAACCCCCGTTTTCCCTCAAACCAGACACAGGACCCGTAAGGCTAAGACCCTTGCTGTGCGTGTGTTTCACCGTTTATTTTATTTCTCTTTTAAAATGTTCGGAGAAACGTTCTCGGATAAAATTTGAACGTGTAAATTGTATTTGATTTTCTAGTGTTAGAAATTCAAATGCAAATATTAATTTTTTAATTCCGAGAATTTTGTTCTCAATAACGAAATATCTTTTTTATAAGTTTTAACCTCAAGATTTTCCAAGACTTTTTTCTCAGATTCCGGAGACCAGTAGATTTTTAAATTCTGTTTTGCTCGAGTTATTGCCGTATAGAATATATTATGAGAAATCATCTCGTCAATTTCATTTGTAATGACAATTTTAACAGAGTTATACTCTAGGCCTTGAGCCTTATGAATAGAAATTGCATAAGCAATTTGGAATGGTGCAATATATTCGAGAGATTCATCGTCATCGTTATCGTCATTTACTTTATTTGAGTATACCGAAAACCTAACAACAGAATTTGTGCAATTAGGATTATCAACCAACTCTAAATTACTATATTCCCATATATCTGATTCGTTTATTACTTTGTCAATTTCTATATCAAATTGAATCCTATCTTCAAATAAATTTATATCAACAATTTTCCCCTTTAAATTATTGTATAAAACGGATGAGAATCTTTCTGATTCGTTAAAAATTATGGGGTCGTCAACTTTATAAGTTTGCACTCCCCATGTATAAGGTGGATTAGGGTTATTCTCTTGTAAAAAGTTATTTATATTGTTAATTCCATAAAGTCCGTCATAATTCAAACACAATATTATTTCGTCATCTTCGGTGCGTTCAAAAATTGAATCATCCAATGTTTTAGAATAATTTTTTTTTGTAATTAACTCGATAATATCGTCATCCATGTTTCTAACTTTATTCCATAAATTCAAAAGATGTTCACAATTACTGCGATAAGGTGTAGTTAGTTCAGTTACTGCGGAATTTTTAATAAAGTTTTTTGCTAAATTAAACCAATTACCAAAAATAATTGATTCAATCTGATATATATCCCCAACTAAAACAAGTAGTTTGAATTTTGCCTTTTCAAGTATATCAACCATGTCGCGGTTACTCACCGTACTACATTCATCAATAATTAAAATATCAAATTCGGTATTGAAATTTTTTGACATCAAGAAACTTGCAATAGTTTTAAACGTAACATTTGAGGCTTTGACTTTACGTTTTAAATTATCAATCGCTGGATTTGTATTTGCTAAATATAGTTTTGATTTATTGTTGAAGAAATTTGATAAGTGGTTTATTATTGTCGACTTGCCGGTTCCCGCCGAACCATAGATAAGTGCAACTCTTGAATCTTCAAACATTTTTCTAAGAACTGCCTTTTTTTCCTCGCAATCTATAAGATACTCGCTTTTACTTAACCAATCATCAAAAGAATCCGTGTATTTATTTATCCCCGAAGATGACAGATTTTTAAGAACTTTCAATATGTCAACAGTATCTTTTTCATACCCGGATATATAGTATTGATTATGATAATTTTGAATTGAGCGATGATAATGTTTATAATACAGCTTGTTATTATAAAGTTTAACTAACTCATCAATATTTTCAAATTCTTGTAAATCATCAATTTTAGTATATAACTCTCCGTTTATTTCTGTATTATTTTTTATTTTTCGTGCAAGAAATTCATGCTCTCTATGTTCTGTATCTATACACATAAGCAAATCCGAAAATTTAGGATTATGAGCAATTAAGGATGTGCTAAAGGGCATATCATCAAATGGGATACATCCATATTGCAAATTTAAAGAAGATAGACGTTTGCAAGCCTCGTTTTTATATTGATTTTTTATAATTACATTGTTTAAATGTAAAAGCAAATATCTAATTATATTTGCCCCGGGTTGATTGTTTAAAATTAATGCACGACATTTACTTAATAACTCCGTAATTTGAAATGTTTTTGCATTCTCCATAATTTTATTTTGATAATAATTATAATAACTATCGGACATTTCCATAATTTCGGTCAAGTTTAATTTGTGTACAGTCAATAACGACATTAAGTTTATATACTCTCTAGAAGTCGACGAAATCGTTTTAAATTCGTTAAATATATTCGCAAAATTATTTATTTCGCAAGGTCTTATTGAAACTTCCCAATTATCAATAATAAACACGGGCATTTTTTTACCTAAAATTTCAATATTTGTTTTTCTAATAGAAAGTTTTACAGCGTAATCATCAGATATTTCCAAATTTGTAAAAGCAATAATTCTATCAAATTTGCTCATCTTGCCATTGGCTAAACAAAATGTAACTTGATAATAAATTTTATTATTTACAAAAAATGGCTTGTTTTTCTGTATATAATAACGCCATTTAAACCTTGGTTCATTGTGAAATGTTTCAAAATAATCAATTTTTTCCGCTATTTTTTCATAGTATTTATATAGGCTAACATCTGTATTTAAAGGAAAATCGTTGATATTTTCAAGAACATCCATGTTATACGAATTTTTAAGAAAAATTTTGATTCTTAATAAAAACTCATAATATTTCAACATTAATCTTTCGGAATTTTCCTCATCTAAAGTGTAATGCGAAGATGATTTTTGTAGTAATTTATGAAATTTATATAAAAATCTTAAATTTCCTCGTGTTTGAACGTAGGATATTGCTTTAGTTATGTTTTCGTAAGAATTATCAATATCTTTGCCATTCGCATATATTTTTAAAAATATATGTTCAACAAAATTCCTAAGTTTATCTAAAATATTTTGCGATAAGAGACCTCGCCCGGTTTTGTCGAATAACGAAATATTTTTGCAGATTGCTTTGTCGATTGTTAATATTCCACTATCAATATTTAACATAAGCAAACCTCACAAAAGCCATCTTTAAATCATTTTTTATTTTCAATTCCGACAAAATTCCGACAAATTTTAATTTTGACATTTTGACAAAAATAATAGCAAGTCTTAAAACGCTTGCTATTATTATCTTTTAAAAAATGGGCCCGGAGGGATTCGAACCCACGACCAAAGGATTATGAGTCCTCTGCGCTACCGCTGCGCCACAGGCCCGTGACGACTTATTTATTATATCATGAACCTTTGGCTTGCGGTAGCGTACCGCTACCTTCCCTCTCCTCGAAGGATACTTAATCCTTCTCGTCGGCAGAGTGCCACAGGCCCGTGACGACTTTTACAAAAGGCTCTTATAATGCCCTCTGTGTGTTTAGTCTAACATCTAATAACTCTAAAATCAAGTTGTTTATTTTAATAATTATTCTAAGTATAATTGTTTGTATGAAAATACTTAATCTTGAACTAAAAAACTATAGAAACTGTCAAAGTATTTCACTTGACTTGACTTCTAATAAAATACTAATTATTGGAAAAAATGCGCAAGGCAAAACGAATATTTTGGAAAGTATTTATTTCCTATCGCAGTTAAAATCTCCAAGAACTTCAAATATAAAAGAATTAGTCAAATTTGAAAATTCATTCTTTGAAATTCTTGCAACTATAAATAAAGCAGATACTAACATTGATATGTCTGTAATTTATGAAAATACAAAGAAAACACTTAAACTTAATAATTTAAAAACAACTCAAAAAAATTTTAAAACTGCGTTTAAAACCGTACTATTTTCAACAGAAGATTTATTACTGCTTCGCGGTGCACCGCAAGACAGAAGAAATTGGATTGATAGAGCAATATCTCAAATTTATCCGGCATACGATGAAAGATTAAGCAAGTATGAAAAAATTAAAACTCAAAAAAATAATTTACTTAAATTGCCTGAAATAAACTACGATTTACTGGATGTTTATAATCATCAAATGGTTATAACAGGTTCTAATATAATTCTCTTGAGACAGAAATTTTTAAAAGAATTAAGAGAATATGCTGTTTTGAAACATAGCAATATTGCTGAATGCGAAAATTTTGATATAAAATACAGTCTTCCGTTAGAAAATATTGATGAAATTGCAAAATATTTAGAAGAAGAATTAAATAATAGAAAACAAGAAGAAATTATTCGTAAACAATCATGTGTCGGTCCTCATAGAGATGATATTTTGTTTTTTATAAACAATAATGATGCAACAAAATATGCATCTCAAGGCCAACAGAGAACCATTGTACTTGCTCTTAAACTTGCTGAACTTAATTTAATTAAAGAAAAAATTGGTGAATCTCCGGTTCTTTTGCTTGATGATGTACTTGCGGAACTTGATGATATACGGCAAAATTACCTCCTCAAATCAATAGAAAAAAATACTCAAACAATTATTACATCTGTTGATACTTTGCTTTTTGATGACAAATTTCTGGATGATGTAAAAATTTATAATATAAAAAATGGAACATTAATACAATAAAGATAATTATTACTTAAGTAAATTTTTTTTAAATAATTTTAAATTATTAGATTTCAAAACATGTTCGTGATATATTTATTTATTATATAAAGTATGGGGATTGGGGTCGTTGAACTCATTCGACATAAAAAAAGGAATAGTGGGAGTATTGCTGCTCGTCTGGGTACTTTTGAGTACTCCTGTTTGTTATGGAAAAACTTTTATTAAAACAAAAATTGACAACCCTAATCCAGTAGTTAAAACTGTTGATACAGAAAAGAAATCTACTCCGGTAAAGTATATTAATGATATACAAGTAATCGGCGCCAATGCAGTTACCTCAAATTACATTTTATCCAAATTCAATCTCCATAAAGGCGACGTTTACACTACTGATGCCGTTCAAGAAGGTTTAAAATCTCTTTATCAACTTGGTTTTTTCACAGATAGAATGAAGGCTGTACCTACTGATAACCCTGATGGTACAATAAACCTTAAACTTGTTGTAGAAGAAAATTTACCGGTAACAAATGTTACGGTAGAAGGCAACACTGTCGTGCCAACTGAAGAATTAATGCAGTATTTACTACCTTTGGTTGGCCAGCCTCAAAATATCGGGAAAATTAATGAGGCAATTGAGCAAATAAACGACTGCTATAACTCTAAAGGCTATATCTTAGCTAGAGTTAGTGCTATTTCTGATGATCCTGATGGAACTATTAACGTTGAAATTGTTGAAGGTACAATTAACAAAATTATGATTTCCGGGAACCAGAAAACAAAAGATTATGTTATTACAAGAAACATTCTTACTGAACCTGATACTGTTTACAACGATAATGTTCTGAAAAAAGATTTAGTAAGATTATACTCAACACAAGCATTCAAAAATGTTGATAGGAATATTGAAGTTTGCGAAGACGATCCTACAAGATTTAACGTAACCATTAATGTTGAAGAACAACGAACAGCAACGGTATCTCTCGGTGGTGGTTTAGATTCTCATACAGGTGCTTTTGGATCTGTCGGTATAAGCGATAACAACTTCAGAGGTCTAAATCAGAGAGTTGGGATAAACGGTTTAGTTGGTTCAGGGATAATCATGAGTGATTCAACTATCAAAGATTATATGAATATTCAAGGAGAGTTAAGCTTCTTTGAACCATACTTTTTAAATGCTGATAACTCATTGATGAGTAAATTGTTCTACAGAAGTTTAGGAAGTTATCAAGTACCGCTTGCTGTTGAAGAACGTTTCGGGCTGGAAGCAACTATCGGGCATAAATTTAAAAGAAATGAACATCTTTCATCGACATTATCTTTAGGAGTAGAAAAAATTAATGTAATGGAAGGTGATAGACATAGAATTGAAGGAATGTATGCTGCAAAAGGACTTGATATCGCAGAACGTGCAAAACAACTTGAAGGCGGTATATTCTTTAATGTAAGTCCGGGACTTGTTTATGATACCAGAGATTCAGCACTTAACCCGAGAAACGGGGTTTTGGCTACTGCAAGATATGATGAGGCATTTTGTTTGAATGGTTTTAGTAAAACTAACGGTAAATTAGCCGGTATGGTAAAAAAATATATACCGATAATGAAATTTTCATCATTGTCATTTACAGCTAGAGCCGGCGGAAAGATTCACGGGGATGATATGCCTGAAGTTATGGCTTATCGACTCGGCGGTCCTTATACTATAAGAGGTTTTAAAGTTAACGGGGTTGGTACCGGTGACGCATTCGTTATGGGTTCTGTTGAACTTGCGACTCCTGTATTTTTCTTAGACAGATTAAAGGCAAGTTTCTTTAAAAATCTTCGCTTGACATTCTTTGTTGATGCAGGTAAAGTATTTAGACCGTACGTTACAGATGAGTTGTTTGACAGACCAATGCAAGCTATTACTGCTGGTGTCGGTTTGAAACTATATATTCCGGGTGTTGGTCCGTTATCCGTTGACTATGGTATTCCGCTTACAAATCCGGGTGAATACGGTAATCCTGGCGGTTACTTCACATTCGGTGTTGGTGATATGATGTACTAATAATTAAGGAGAAATATTATGAAAAAATTAAAAATTTTAGCAATCACCTTTTTAATGGCATTTACTACTACAAATATAGCGTTGGCAGAAGGATTAGGTTATATTGATTATCAAAGAGTAGTTGAATCAACACCGTTTGCAAGAGATACTATGAAATCACTTGATTCTAAAGCACTTGAATTACAACAATATCTTGTTGATAAAGAAAAAGAATATAAAGCTATAGATACCCCAATTCAAAAGAAAAATTTCCAAGATAAAGTTGCAAACGATTTTAAAGCAAAAGAAACTGCTTATTTAAAATTAAAGGCAAAAAGCGAAAATGAAATATTTGAAAAAATAAAAGCTGCAGCTAATGATATCATGGTTGAGCATAAATTAACTGCGGTTATAAGTGATAGAGCGGTTTTTGTAGGCGGTATGGATATTACTAATTTGGTTATTGAAAGATTAAAAGGCAGCAAATAATTTTGAAAATTTTAGAATTAATTGAAAAGAAAAAACTCGGTCAGGAACATACTAAAGAAGAAATAAATTTTATTATTGATACACTAATGAATAATTCTTCTGCGGATTATCAAATTAGTGCCTGGCTGATGGCTGTGTATTTTCAAGGATTAACTGAAAACGAAACAGTCTATTTAACTGATGCGTTAATTCAATCCGGAGATATCGTAAACTTTGAAGAATTAACCCCAAAAATTGTTGATATCCATTCAACCGGCGGTGTTGGTGATAAAGTGAGTATAACGTTGATACCTTTATTAGTTTCTGCCGGAATCCCAATTATTAAACTTTTGGGGCCTGGTCTTGGTTATACGGGAGGGACCATAGATAAACTAAAGTCTATTCCCGGTTTTAGTACAGGGCTTGCAATATCGGATATGATAAGACAGTTAAAAAAAATCGGAGTTGCAGTATCTTCTAATATTCATAATATTGCACCTGCAAATAGAACCTTACAGGCGATTAAATATACAACGAGTATAATGGATTCTATTCCGCTTATTGCTGCTTCTGTTATTGCAAAAAAAGTTGCAACAGGAGCCGGAAATATAATTATAGATATAAAATATGGTTCAGGTGCATCCTTAAAAACTACAGAAGATGCTGAAAAATTAGCACGTCTTATTGTAAATGTCGGGAAAAAATTAAATAAATCAATTACAACGGTTATAACTTCTATGGATGAACCTTTAGGGCGTTCAATTGGGAATGCGATTGAAGTAATTGAAGCAATTGAATTTTTAAAAGGAAAAAATCAAGAAAGTGATTTAGCCGATTTAACTTATGAATTTGCGGCGATTGCGCTTATAAATTTAAAACGTTATGATTCCGTTGAACAAGCAAAAGAATATCTTAAATATTTAGTTTCATCGGGTGCTGCTCTTGAAAAATTTAGAGAATTAATACAAAAACAAAAAGGAAACAGCAAAGTTATTGATTCGTATGATATCTTTGAACTTCCAAGATATAAAATATCTTGCAGTGCAAATAAGTCCGGATTTATAAATAGAATTGACGGATATAAAATTGCTTATGCCTGTAAGCTATTGAATGCTATAAGAACTAAGAAGAATGAAGAGATAGATAAAAGTACAGGAATATATTTAAACAAGAAAACTGGAGAACAAGTTTTTGAAGGAGATACTCTATTTACGATTTATGCGAATAAGCATGAAGAAATTGAACTTGTTAAAGAATATTGTTATAATGCATTTAGCATTTCTGATAATCAAGAAGCGCATAAAAATATAATATACAAAGTAGTAAGGGACGACCAAAATGTTTAATAGAAAAATGGAATATGTAATCAAATCTGTTCCTACAGATGATAAACAATTGCTTGAAGATTTACTAAATGAGATGTCTGATGCTGGTTGGGATTTATATACTATGCATGAGGTTGAATCTGATGATGAGTATCAATATAACTGTATATTTATGCGCGATAAAGAAACAACTGATGATACAGAAGATTTTGATAAGATTGTGAAAGTAAATAATTTTAAATCACAAATGGAAAAAATGCTTTCTGCAAATCTTACACCTTATGAATCCTGTAAGGAAATTACATCAAAGATTAGAGAGCAAAAACAAAAAATTGCGGAAATAAAATCAAATCTTGAGAAAGAAGAATTATCTCAAAGAAGCGCATTAAATAATCAAATGTCAAGAGAAATAGAGAAACTTGATAAATTAAAACAAAATCTAACAAGAGAATTATCTCCGGGAATAATGTATTCTCGAATCGGCGAAGAAAAATTTACAGTTAATTTAAGTGAAGAATTAATAGAGTTTGTAAGCCCTGATTCAGAAGATGATTTACTATCTGAAACAGTAAAATTGCGTCAAAAATTAACGGATGAATTGGGCTATGTATTGCCAAGAATGGTATTTCTCGATGATGAATCATTAGAACCGTATGAATTTTCAATTAATGTTCATTCATTAAATGTTTATCATACAATAGCTGTACCTGAGCATAGAGCATTTTTTAAAGACGAATTACATTTATCAAGAAAACCGAAAGGAACAATAGTTTCAAAAGATGTTATTACCGAAAAAGAAATCTGGTGGATTCCTAATGAAGAAACGGAAAATTTCTGGACTGTAGGATGGACTCCTATTGAATATATTGCAAGGGCAATTGAGTTTGTCGGCATAAAATATGTTTCTGAAATATTGGATTACGGCGATATTAACAGGTATATTTCTCTTGTTGAAAAAAGAAATTCTTTCTTAGTAAATAATATTATACCTGATTTTCTAACTTTATCAGAATTAAAGTATATTATTATAAATTTAATTAGAGAACGTGTTTCTATTAAAGATATTGATTATATATTTGAAAAAATAAATGATTTTTCAGATGAGCCGTCAAAAGATGGTTTATTGGATAAGATAAGATTATCGCTTGCTAAATATATTTCAAAAGATATTGCGTCAAAAGGTTCTGAAATTAAAGCAATTGAGTTTTCTGCTGATACTTTGGATACTATGTTTAAATTAACAGAATCTGACGATGAAACAGTCATAAAAGTTGACGGTAAAATTGCAGGAAAACTTGCAAAGCGCTTGAAAAAAATTGCAGATGAAAATGAGATTGAAGATATCTTATTAATTGTTCCAATGGAAATCAGACATATGACATTCTCTATTTTCTCTGAGTTCATAAACAACCTGACAGTTGTTGCACATGAAGAAATTAATTGTGACTGTCCTATTAAAATAGTTGATGTTTTATAAAATTATTTAATTATTTTATGTTTTGGAGAGAAATCAACAATATCATAAAATAATTCAAATACTTTTTTTAAGCCGTCACCTGTTAATGATTTATTTTCTTCAATAAAATTACTCATCTGTGGATTATTTTCTTGTGTAAAAATGAAAGTATCGCCATTTTTTAAAAGTGCATCACGCCCTTTTCTGGATTTTTCATTTTTGCCGCAAATCATACTAAAATCAATACCTTCTTTATCTAAAACATTTCCTATATCATTAAATAAATCAAAACTCTTTGTATCGTTATTTTGTCCCCCGATAATAAATGCCGTAACATCACCTTTTTCATCTTTTTCTTTTTTTATAAGGTTGGTAATTTTTTTCATTAAATCATGAGTTCTTGTTTCCGGGGATAAATGTACCATAGTATCGTTTATATCCAATATTGAACAGGTATTTGCGTATTGAGAAAACATTGGTTTATTAGATGTTACTTTATTATGAAAACAATATTTCGGGAATGGACAAACTTCTTTTGCACGTAAATTTTGAATTGTTTTTTCAAATTGTTTTGGTGATTGATACTGAATCTTTGCTGCACCTGTAAAATTTATTGTCATAAAACACCTGCCTTTTTTTGTATAAAATCATCTAAAAAAATTTTTTGCTATTTTTATATAAATATATTTTATAAACGTTTATAAAACGTAAAGCATTGTCACATTTTATGTTAACAGTAGGATTTGATGTTATAATTAATTTGTAATTACTTTTTAGGAGAGAGTTTATGGATAAGAATATCATCTGTATGAAGTGGGGAGACAAGTTTGATGCAGGGTATGTTAACCGGCTTTATGAAATGGTTGAAAAAAATATAACAATTCCTCACAGATTTGTTTGTTTTACCGATAACGGAGAAGGTATAAACCCGAATGTTGAAATAAGACCAATCCCGCCTCTTTGCGAAGATGGTATTCCTGACAGAATGTGGAAAAAATTAACCGTGTTCAATAAAGAACTCTCAGATTTAAAAGGTACAGCATTATTTTTGGATTTAGATATAGTAATTCGCCAGAGTTTAGATCCGTTCTTTGAAGAAGAAGGCGAGTTCTTAATAATAAAAGACTGGGATTTTCCGAATGATATTATCGGGAATTCCTCCGTATTCAGATTTGAAATCGGCAAACACCCGGAAGTTTTGACACATTTTAATCAATTGGGGCCTGCTGTCAGAAAGCATTTCCAAAACGAACAAGCATTTTTGACCTATGAAATGTTTGAAAAGGGAATTTTGAAATACTGGAATCCTGACTGGTGTGTAAGTTTTAAGCGCTGCTGTCTGCATAAGTTCCCGCTTTGCTGGTTCAAAGTGCCGAGAGACCCTGAAGAAGCAAAAATTGTAATTTTCCACGGAAAACCGAACCCTGAACAAGCATACAAAGGCTACTTCGGTAAAATGGGATTCAGAATGATTCTCCCTACTAAATGGCTCGACAAATACTGGGTAAAGGGGTAAATGGGGTAAATAGGGGTAAATGTGTTTGAATTAAATTTGCGCCTACCAAATATATGGTCATTCTGAACGAATGTGAAGAATCTCATTGGTAGAGAAAAGTAGGATGGGGTAAATCTGGGATTTACCCCATCATTTAACATTTAAGTTCATTTGAAACATTTTTGTTGTGGTGAATTTTAATTTACCACAACCTACAGGCTAATTACTAATAACTATGCAATATATTGATTAATTTTTTGTTGGTTAAAGTTTATAATATTATAATTATTTTTATGAACAGCCTTTTCTTTAGGTTCATTCTCTAAAAGTTCTTCATACATTTTTGAGTCAATTTCCTCACATTTTGCAAGAATTTTGTCTGCATATTGTTCAGAAAGGTTATAAAATGATGACCAATTACCTTTTAAATCTGCACTTAAATTATCACTTGTTAAAATTGTTCCGCTAATAAAATTCTTCAATGATTTTAAGCTATCAAAGGATGAATAGTTATAAGGAGTTTTTTTCTCGATAAAATCCCATTGAGCCAACTCTTCCATGCTTAGTTGAGATAAAGTTTCACTTATATTCGGAAATCTTGGGTCGTCAATATATTGTATTTGTCCATTAGGCGGATAAACAGCTTGAAAAACGGCATTATAGCCAGAGGCGGCCTGTACGGAAATATAATATTCCAACTCTTCTCTTGTATCTATATGGTATAACCCATCAACGTTTGTAACCAAATTATTAAAAATTTCTAATTCTTTTTCGTCTTTACACCCGGTATATTCCAGACGCCCTTTGATATATGCATTATGCCAGTCCTGTTCAAATTCTTTATATTTCTCGCTATGATTAATATTTGAAAATTCTGTTTTAATATTGTTTATAATACCATTGAATTCATCTCTAGTCATGTTTAAAAGAGACTCTTTTGATGGTATTTTTTCTAATAATAGATTAGCAAATGTAAATTCATAATAAGTATGATCCTGCGGACAGTTATAGTCTCTGTTCATAAAAGAATTCTTGAGAGTCTCTAATTGAGTATTTCCGGCATGCATTATTTGTTCATAGTCCGATAAATTTTGATATTGTTCTGAAGATATTTGAGATTCATATATATCCGCAAAAACATTTGCTGATAATAATGTATTATCAGCTTTATTAGTATAATCTTTGTAAATGTTACTGGTTAATATAGAATTTGTACTATTATTTACACTACTCGTAAATGTACCTATATTCATTATTGCCTCTCCAAGTTAAAAATTATTATACGAATTGACTCAATAAATAAAATCAGCGATATAAATGAGAAATAAAAAATAGAGTAGTAGTAGGGTAGACTTCAGTCTACCATCTATATTTATGTGTTTTGAAATTATGTTTAAGTATTAAATAATCTTTTATTTAGTGTAAAATAATTATATGTTATTGAATATTAACGAGGATAAGAAATCATAATGAGTAATTTTATATTAGTAACAGGCGGAGCAGGATATATCGGAAGCCATTGTGTTTTGGCTCTCTTAAATAAAGGTTTTGATGTTGTTATTTTTGACAGTCTGGAAACAGGTCATATCGAAACTGTTGAAACTATACAAAAAGAAGGGAAAGTTGAGTTTGTCAAAGGTGACCTAAAAAATCTTGAAGATATAAATTCTGTTTTTGATAAATATAAAATTGATGCAGTTGTCCATTTTGCGGCACTATCTCTTGTCGGCGAATCTGTAAGAGAGCCTCAAAAATACTATTATAACAACGTATACGGGACATTGAATTTGCTAAATGCTATGATGTCTCACGATGTCAAAAAGATTGTATTCTCATCTACCGCCGCAACTTACGGCGAACCTGAATATATTCCGATTGATGAAAACCATCCTCAAAACCCTATAAATCCTTACGGAAACAGCAAATTAATGGTTGAAAAAATAATGGACGATTATTCAAAAGCGTATGATTTAAGAAGTGTAAGACTCCGTTATTTTAATGTTGCAGGTGCAGATTCTAAAACAAGAGTAGGAGAATGGCACAACCCTGAAACTCACCTGATACCAAATATCTTGAAATCAACGCTATCAGGCGGCAAAACTTTTGAAATGTACGGTAATGATTACCCGACAAAAGACGGTACCTGTGTCAGAGATTATATAAATGTAGAAGATTTAGCACAGGCACATATTCTGGCATTGGAATATCTTGCAAAAGGCGGAGAAACAAACTATTTTAATTTGGGTACAAAAAACGGTGATACCGTAAAAGAAGTATTCTCTGCCTGTGAAAAAGTTACGGGTAAAAATATTCCGGTTAATATGATGCCAAGAAGAGAAGGCGATCCGGCATCACTGGTTGCCGATAATACAAAAGCGAAAACAATTCTCGGCTGGAATCCTGAGCATACGCTTGAGGATAGTATAAAAACGGCTTATGCGTATTTGACAAGAGATTAGGGGGAAATGTTTTTTCGTCATTACGAACGAAGTGAAGTAATCTATTTCAGGTGAATAGTGAGTAGTGAGGAGTGAATAGATGAAATAAATTCAGGTTGACAAATATTTTTATAAGTGATTAAGAAATTCCGAAGTGTTCAACAATGCGGTCCTTCACATACGTTCAGGACGACTGTAAATCTCCTCACTCTTCACTGTTCACTAATCACTGAAAATAGATTGCCACGCTATCGCTCGCAATGACTGTTTCCCGTCATTCTGAGGCTTTAGCCGAAGAATCTCTCTAAACAAGTAATGGAGTGACTAAGTGATTAAGAAAATCTAATAATTTGAATTTTGAATAATTTGGTGGGCACGCTAACGCTTTGCCCACCCTACAGCTTCTTTCAAAAAATTTGTTAAATCAGGTTTTTATCAAAAAGATTGGTGTAATTTTGATGATAAGAATAAGATTAATAATTTGAATTTTGAATAATTCGGCGGGCACGCTAACGCTTTGCCCACCCTACAGCTTTTTTGATAAATTTTTGTCACCGAATTACGTAATATATACATTTT